>CAZUUP010000381.1:0-6142 GCA_964623105.1 uncultured Akkermansia sp. | reverse complement strand
ACAGAGAAATAACCGCCATTCGGGTCAGTCCTCACTATTGACAGCGGTGGTTAACGGGTACTCAGCGGGAACACTCCTGCCGCGGCAGCAAGCACGTTACCACGCCGATCTCTTGTCCCGCAGGGACGGGCCGTGGATCCGCGAACCGTGCGACGAGGTGTATCCCATGCGCGACTACGAAAACGTCCTCACCGATTGAGCCAGGGCAGTGTGCCGCTTGAAACGCTGCCGCCTCCCCCAATCGGTGGGGTGTGCCCCGGTGCGGCCACTATCCCGCCCAACCTGCCTGGGGCGGTTGCAAGCGCTCAGATAGCGGCGTCCATTGCCATCACCACCCAAAAGCGCCGGGAAAGGTGGTTGACGCGCACCGACAACGATGCAAAGTGGCAGGAAATGACCCCGACGGAAAAGGAATCCCCCCTGAACCGCGCAGCGTCCAGAAATCAATTTCCTATCAGTTTTAGCTTAATTCAAAATGAAGAAGGCACTCACAATCATCGCCGCGTCAGTTGGCTTGGCCCTAGCGATTTATTTCATAGCCCCCATTGTGATCAAACCATGGGTGCAGAAGTTGTTTTGGGATAGTCTGGCCGAGGGTCCAACTTCAGGTGCATCCGGCAATCGGTCTCGCCCGACACCAAACACATATCCACCCAGCCTTGAATCACGAATCAAGATCGCCAAGTCGGTCGCTAAACTCGTTGTCTTTGTCATCTTCGTCGCAGTTCTCCGGCCTTGGAAAAAAGGTGACTGTTGTCCTTCGTGTAACTGTGGTGTTTGCGGGCGCTGGCGCATGTTGGTTTGGCTGCTTGCCTGCGCTGCGATTGGTGACTTCGTGGACTTCTTTTTCTTATGACCACCAACAGTCGGCTATTCTCTGAAGTTACCACCACATCCAAGGTCAACCGTTTCGACAAAGATCTTTGAGACAAGGTTGCGGCGGTCGCGATCGGATTCATCGGTCGGACTGAACCGCGCAGCGTCCAGAAGGCAATTTCCTATCAGTAGTTAGTAAATCCCGTGCCGACGTCCCTGCCGCTGCCGTTAAGGGGTCATTAATGGGTCAATCCTGAATGGCGGTTGGTTAAGGCCAAAACCTCTCTTGGTGAGTCGTTTGCGACGGGTGGTATCTGGCAGGGTGGTGAAGATCAACTGGCGGCTTAACGCCTGCATTTCGCGCAGGGTGGCCTGGAGTTCCCGCCAGTTTTCGATGGCCTGGCGCAGGGCCGCATACTGTTCGGCGGGCGCTGCAAGGCGCTGGGGGTGGACGCGGCGTCGCCGGGCTGCCTCCGCACGGTCTGCGAGTAGGTGCATTTGAATCCGGTGCGGGCGAAGTTGCTGACGGCGGAGCAGTTGGTGCAGGAGGAACTCAATCCCTGGCGTGCGCCGAACCGGCCGCGCTTGCCTGCTTGGGCAGTACCCGAAATAGTCCAGCTCTCATGCCGCAAAAATCAACTACGGGCGCGCAGGCCGGCCGGGCGCAATTTCACCACGCGGTCGGACTGTTTTTCTGTGCCGCATGGCTGGCCCTGGCTGCCGTCGGCAGCGCGCAGGAGAGTGCCGTGCCGAAGCTCGCACCCGCCGTGGGCGAGCTCGATGCGGCCAGTTGCGTCGCGTTCGAATCCGGCCGTCCGCTCGCGGACGCGCCGTCGGTCGCGGTGCTCGAGGGGTTGCTCGGGCTGCGGCGCGTTGCGGCTACGAACGTGTGGAGCACGCCGCTGCTGGCCGGCGAGATCCGCCGGTTTCGTCTCGCGTTCCGCCAGCCCGTCGCGGCGGGCACGCTGTGTACGGAATACGAGGAGGACGGCGCGGTCGCCGTGCTCAAGCCGGACGCGACATTTCCCGGCGATGTGAACGACGACGAGCAGTGGCTCGCGCTGCCGTTCGGCTCGGTGAAGCTGCTGCCCGCCAACACGCTCGTCCGCGCGCTGCGCTTCACGCATCGCGTGCATAACCAGGCGTGGGAAGATGGTCGCCACGCCTCGACCCTGCGCTGCGCGTTGCTGCTCGCGGGGCGCTATTGGAATCCCGCGCAACTCGGCGGCAGCGAGTGGCGGCGCGACGCGAAGACGGACGAAGTGTGGTTCGGCTTCTGGCCCACGGCGCTGCGCGTCGCGGGCGTCGCGCTCGCGTCGCAGCCCGGCAGCGAGGCCCGGCTCGCGGTGGCGCCGGCGGATAACGACACGCATCCCGCCGTGCTCGCGGCGGCGTTGTGGCGGACGAATCTTGCGGGGCGTATTCCATCGGGCGGTGCGTCCGTGTTGACGTTTTCGGAACTCGCGGGCGGGCCGCCCGCGCTCCAGACGCGCGGACTGCGGCTCGTGGTCAGCGATTGGCAGCGCAATGCGCGGAACGCCTTTCCCGTGATGCCGCTCGTCGCGCTCGCGCCGGGCGAAGCCGCGCCGCGCAGTTTCGTTCCGCCGCCGCCGTTCGGTGTTCCCTACGAAATGCCGCTCGCCGGGTTTCCCGCGATTCGCATTGCGACGGAGGATGGCACGGACGTGCGCCGCCTGGTCGCCGAAGTGCCGCGCGCCGCGGGTGCGGTGCGCGAGGGCTGGGATTTGCGCGACGACGCGGGCGCTTACGTGAAGCCCGGAAAATATCTGTGGCGCGGCATTGCGCGGCCGCCGCTGAAGCTGACTTACGAAAATACCGTGTACACCGCGGGCCAGCCGCCGTGGCGCGCGCCCGTGCCCGGCGGCGGCTGGTGGATGGCGGATCATTCGCCGCCGTGCTCGGTGACGACCGTGAAGGATTTGGTTTTCCTCGGCGCGTTGGGCGCGGAGTTCGGAGTGCCGCTGATCGCCACGGATCTCGATGGCCGCAAGGTCTGGCACGCCGAGCACGGCGGCGCGACGCGCCTCACGAGCGACGGCCGCTTCGCTTACATCGTGAACAACGACCAGCTTCTGCGCATTGATCCCGAAAACAAATTCGCGACCAAGTCCCTGCTGCGCTTCGCCTATTCGCCCGAGATTCCCGGCCACGCCGACGGCTACATCGCCACCGACCGCAGCGGCGTGGCGTGCCGCAACGGCCTGCTCGTCGTGAGCTACAACGGCCGCGAGCCGGCGTGGATCACCTCGGCGCTCAAGCCCGGCGACATCGATCTGCCGCGTTGTTATCCACCGCCGGGAAATCAGAAAGTCCACGAGACCGCCTACACGCCGTCCGAGGCCGTGCTGGGCGCGCTGCTCGCGATCACGAGTTCGCAGCAGGCGGGCTGGGGACCGACCGCCGCCAAAGGTCCGCTGGCCAACACGCTCATCCTGAAACTGCGCCACGACGTGCCGGTGGGCAGCGTTCTGCTGCCGCGCGGCGACACGAAGGTCTTCGCGCTGCGGCCCGGCAAAACCCTGCCCGTGATGTTCGACACCGGCGCGCGCGGGCCGAACCCCGAGACCGCCGGGAACGATCCGCTCGCCGAGTTGGATCAGATTGGCGACATGGATTTGCGCTTTGATCCGAGCCTTTGGATTGAACTCAAAAGCGACGGCGCGAAACGTTCCGCGCTCGCTGTGCCCGCGCAGGGCTTGAGCACGCGCGTGCTGGCCTTCACCGCGCCGCATTTGAAAAAACTCGACTACAGCCTCGTGCTCAACCGCCGTTATCGCGACGCCGCGCGCGACGCCGAACTGGTCCTGCTCGAAGGCCAGGCGAAGCCCGGCGGCGGCTGGCAGACCTCGCGCGGCGCGCAGTCGCCGATCTCCTACGGCAACCCGCCGACCGCCGGCCTCGTGTGGAAAACGCCCACACCGGTGCGGGGCTTCGCGATCCTCGATCCGATGATCCGCGCCGGCGTCGCGGTGGATGTGTGGACCGGGGCCGACGACGCAGCGATCACGCCTGCGGCGTTCAAAGACGACGCGAACTGGCGGCAGGTGCATCTCCACCAGCAGATCAAGAATCACATCAAGATGAACTGGCATCATCACCGCGTGATCCACGGTGACTTCGGCGAAACGCTCTCCGTGCGCGCCCTGCGCGTGCGCATCGTCGAGCCGCCGAACATGGATGCACCTTCGAGCGGCGGGTTCAGTTCGCTCATTGCATTTCAGCCCATCGGCAGCGGCGATCCCGAGCTGCCCGCGACCTTCGCGCGACGGCTCACGTTGATCCAATTGCCCGGCGCGGAGGATTCGAAACCCGAGGCGAAAGTGCTGCGGCATTTGTCTTTTGATCAACCGGGCGCGCTCGGTTTCGCCCCGGACGGCGCGCTCTTTGTCGCGTGCCAGCGCGGTGTTGTGCGCATCGCGGACATCGCCAATCAGCCAGCGTCGGTGAAGAGCGAGTTGGTCATTCCGCGCGCTGAACTCAAGCAGCCGCGCAGTCTCGTCTTCGATTCCGCGGGCCTGCTCTACGCGCTCGACCGCGCCACGGCGGCGATCCAGGTCTTCGATCCCAAGACCGGCGCGCGCGTCCGCACCGTGGGCACTCCGGGCGGCGCACAGCTCGGGCTGTTCGACCCGACGCGCTTTTCCGAACCGACTGCGATGGCGCTGGATGCCGCGGGGAAATTGTGGGTCGTCGAGCAGACCTTTCAGCCCAAGCGCATCAGCCGCTGGAGCGCGGACGGGCGGTTTGAAAAGGAGTTCCTCGGGCCGACGCATTACGGCGGCGGCGGCATGCTGGATTCGGGCGACCGCTCGGTGGTGAACCATCTCGGGATGAAGTTCCGCATCAACTGGAGCGACCGCTCGTGGAAGCTCGAGAGCCGCCTCTACGGCTACAGTTCGCGCGGCATGTTCGCGCCCGACCGCGCGGTCTATGCGGGCGGTCATCGCTACCTCGTCGGCGACCGCTCGATGGTCACGCCCTTCGGCGATCCCGGCCCGACGGCGACGATCTGTGTCGAGCAGGACGGCGTCGCGCAGCCCGTGGTGGCGGCGGGTTTGCTCGCGGGCTGGCGCGCGTTCGGCGGCAATGCCGAGGCGCTGAAGGCTTTCGGCAAACTCGACGCCGACAACACGAGCTTCGTGTGGGTGGACCTGAACCGCGACCACCTCGCGCAGCCCGAGGAGGTGCAGGTGAAAGCGGGCAAGCTGTTCGCCTCGTGCGCGGCGATTGGCGACGATCTTTCGCTCAACTTTCAAGGCAGCGCGCCCGGCGGCGGCTGGCGTTTGCGTGTGAAGGAAATCCGCGCGGACGGTCTGCCGCTCTACGATTTCGCCGCGCTCGAGAACGTGAAGGAACTCACCGCGTCCGCGTGGGTCACGGCGGCGGGCGAGACGTTTGTGATGGGCCACAAGCTCCTCGATGCCGCGGGCAAGGTGCTGTGGCATTACCCGGACAACTACTCCGGCGTGCAGCGCTCGTATCAGACGCCGTGGGGATTTTACAATCGGCCGCCGGGCGTGCTCGCGGGTGGGTTGCTGCCAATCGGCAGTTTCAAAATCGGCCGCGAGGAACTCTTCTGCGTGCTCGGCAACAACGGCGACCAGTATGCGTTCACCCGCGACGGCCTGCTCGCCGCCGCCGTGCTGGGCGGCCCCGAGGGCTACGGACGGCGCTTCTTCTCGATGCCCGAGGCCGAGCCGGGCCGCACCGACATGTCGGATTTGCGCAACACCGTCGAGACGTTCCACGGGCATCTCTGCAAGGCCGAGGATGGCAAAGTTTATTCCATCGCCGGCAAGAACCACATCTCGATCCTGCGCGTGGACGGCCTCGAAAAAATGCAGCGCCTCAGTGGCTCGGTGGAAGTGACCGCCGACGACATCCGCCAGACGATGGCCTGGGCCGCGGACAAGGCGCGCATCGAACGCGCGCTGCGCCGGCCCGTGATCGCGACCGTGCCGTTCATGGCGGCGAAACCGGTCATTGACGGGGACATCACCACCGACTGGCCGGGCGGCGCGGGCCTGGACATCCGCACCGTGCGCGACCAGCAGAACCGCGTGCGCGAATCGTGGACCGCGCATCTGGCTTTCGATGAACAGCACCTCTACCTCGCCGCGCGCGGCTACGGCACCACGCCGATGCTCAATCGCGCCACCGACAAAGAACTGCTCTTCCAAGGCGGCGACGCCTTCGACCTGAACCTCGGTCTCGACCCGAAGGCCGACCCGAAACGCACCGAGGCCGCGCCCGGCGACGTGCGCCTCGTCATGGCGCTCGTGAACGATCAGCCCGTCGCGATGCT
>CAZUUP010000380.1:0-6154 GCA_964623105.1 uncultured Akkermansia sp. | reverse complement strand
GTTGGTGCCGGCGGCGGTGGCGGAGGCCGTCCGGAATAATCGCCTTTATCTTTGCACCAACTTCCGCGAAGGTGCCGGGCTAATGGAATCGAAAAAGCTGGCGCAACTTTGCCGGGAACTGGCGGATAACAAGAAAGCGGAGAACATCGTCCTGCTGGATGTTCACGAGGTGTCGAGTGTCACGGATTATTTCGTGGTTGCCACGGGCACGAGCGAACCGCATCTGCGCGCCATCACCGGCGAGATCGTGGACAAGCTCCGCGAGGCGCATGGCATCGCGCCGCATGCGATCGACGGCGGCCAGCAGGCCGGCTGGGTGGTGCTCGATTACATTGATGTGATTGTGCATGTGATGCGGCCGGAGGTTCGCCAGCAATATGACCTCGAGGGTTTGTGGAATGACGCGCCCCGCGTGCGTCCGGCTCGCAAACGCAAGCCCAAGGCCACGGCCGGCGCGGCGGCGGAAACCCCGGCGGAAGCCTGAGCGGAGGGCGGGAACTGGCGTGGTGGTCGTGCCGGGTCCGACCGAGGAAAGTGGCCCAAGTTTGCGGAGCGGCCCTGACGATTAATGGGTGAGTGCTCTGCCGATGCGGTGGCCGGGTGGCGGTCGGTACGCGTTGGCTACCGGCTTGGCATTGGCGGGGGAAGGTCTTGGGCGGGATTGGCGGGCTGTCGCCGATTCCCGGCTTGTCATCCACTTCCGCAAGTTTGAGACTGGGAAAACACTTTATGGCAAAACAGGCGTTAATCACGGGAATCACCGGACAAGACGGATCGTATCTGGCGGAGTTGTTGCTCGCCAAGGGATACACAGTTCACGGCATCATCCGGCGGGCGAGCACCTTCAACACCGGTCGTCTGGATCGCATCTACGCCGATCCTCATTCCGACAAGACCCGCCTGTTCCTGCATTACGGGGACCTGAGCGACGCCAGCGCTCTGGCGCGGTTGTTGACCAAGATCCAGCCCGACGAAGTGTACAATCTCGCGGCCCAGAGCCATGTGCGGGTCAGCTTTGATGCGCCGGAGTACACGGCGGACATTGTCGGAACGGGAACCGTGCGCCTGCTCGAGGCAATCCGTGAGGCGGGGATCAAGCCGCGCTTCTATCAGGCATCCTCCAGTGAGATGTATGGCAAGGTGCTCGAGGTGCCGCAAACCGAGACCACGCCCTTTTATCCGCGCAGCCCGTACGCGTGTGCGAAAGTCTATTCCTACTGGATCACCGTGAATTACCGGGAGTCCTACGGTCTGCACGCGAGCAACGGGATCCTCTTCAACCACGAATCTCCCCGCCGCGGCGAGACATTCGTGACGCGCAAGATCACACGCGCGCTGGCGCAGATCAAAGCCGGCCGGCAGGACAAGCTCTATCTGGGCAACCTCGATTCCAAACGGGACTGGGGATACGCCAAGGAATATGTCGAGGCCATGTGGCTCATGCTTCAGCAAAACGAGCCGGATGATTACGTCATCGCCACCAATGAAACCCACTCGGTGCGGGAATTTCTGGAGGTGGCCTTCGCCCACGTCGGCCTGGACTGGCGCAAGTACGTCGAGATTGACCCGCGCTACTACCGCCCCGCCGAGGTGGACCTCCTGATTGGCGATTACAGCAAGGCGAAGAAGAAGCTCGGCTGGGAACCACGGACCAAGTTCGCCGAACTGGTGAAGATCATGGTTGATTCCGACATGAAGCTGCTCAGCGACCACCTGGCCGGAAAAACCGAGATGCATGACTGACGGGTACCGGACGCCCGCCGTGACCGGGGCGCCCGGATGAACCGTCGGTGGCCTGCCAATTATGCCACGCGCAATCATCACCGGAATCACCGGGCAGGATGGCTCCTATCTTACCGAGTTGCTGCTCGAGAAGGGCTACGAGGTGCATGGCGTCGTGCGGCGCACGAGCAATCTCAACCGTTCCCGCCTGGATCACATCTATCACGATCCGGCTGTTTACGGGCACCGCGTCTTTCTTCACTACGCCGACCTTGATGACCCGACCACCCTGCGCCGTGTGCTGGTGAAGGTCGCCCCGGACGAAATCTATCATCTTGCCGGTCAGAGCCACGTCGGCCTGAGCTTTGAGATCCCCGAGTCCACCTGCGAAATGACCGCCATGGGCACGCTCCGCCTGCTGGAAATTGTCCGCGACCTGCCGTCGCGTCCGCGCCTTTTCCATGCGTCATCCAGCGAGATTTTCGGCTGCCCTTCCACCTCGCCGCAGGATGAAACGACCCCCTGTGATCCCGTAAATCCCTATGGGTGCGGCAAGGTGTTTGCGACCCAGATGGTCAAGGTTTACCGGCAGAGCTTCCATCTCTTCGCGTGCAACGGAATTCTCTACAACCACGAATCGCCGCGCCGGGGGGAGAACTTTGTGACCCGGAAGATTTGCCGGGGCGCGGCGGCCATCAAGCTCGGCTTGGAGAAGGAACTGCTTCTCGGCGACCGCTCGATGCGCCGTGACTGGGGGCATTCGCGTGACTACGTGCGCGGCATGTGGTTGATGCTGCAGCAACCACAGGCCGATGATTTCGTGCTTGCCACCGGGGTCGCCCACAGCGTGCAGGACGTCGTGGAAACCGCCTTCGAGGTCGTGGGCCTCGACTGGCGGGAGCACGTGCGGGAAGACGCCCGTTTTATGCGCCCGGCCGAGCCCTCCAATCTGCTCGGCAATGCGGAAAAGGCCCACCGGCAACTGGGGTGGGTGCCGGAGATTTCCTTTGCGCAACTGATCCGCGAAATGACGGAAACCGAACTGGCCCTGCTCGCCGTCTGACCAACGCTTGAGGGCGGGGAATGCTCCCGGCTCAGGACTTTCCGCCGAACCGCTTCAGATAATCCGCATAGGCGAGGGGTATTCCCGTTTCCAGATTGATCTTGGGCCGCCAGCCGAGTGCAAACAGCCGGCTCGAATCCATCAGCTTTCGCGGCGTTCCGTCGGGTTTGCTGGTGTCGAATACCACCTCGCCTTCGTAGCCCAGCAGCCGTTTTACCAGCCGGGCCAGGTCCGCGATCGTGATCTCGCTGCCGTGTCCCACGTTGATGAAATTCTCGTCGCTGTAGTTTTCGAGCAGGAACACGCACGCATCCGCCAGGTCGTCCGCGTACAAAAACTCCCGCCACGGACTGCCCGTGCCCCAGAGCGTGACCGTTGGCGCTCCGGCGACTCTGGCTTCATGAAACTTGCGAATCAGCGCCGGCAATACGTGGGAGTTCTGCGGATCATAATTGTCATTCGGGCCGTACATATTCGTCGGCATCGCACTGATGAAATCGCAGCCGTACTGGCGCCGGTAGGCCTGGCACATCTTGATGCCGGCGATCTTGGCGACGGCATACCATTCGTTGGTCGGCTCGAGCGGACCGGTGAGCAAATCCGACTCCTTCATCGGCTGCGGTGCATGCTTGGGATAAATGCACGAGCTGCCGAGGAACAGCAGTTTCCGGACGCCCGCCACCCAGGCACCGTGGATCAGGTTGTTTTGAATCTGCAGGTTCTGGTAGAGGAATTCTGCCGGATAGGAATTGTTCGCGACAATTCCGCCGACCTTGGCCGCCGCAATCACGACATATTCCGGCTTGGTGGCCGCGTAAAAATCCCGCACCGCTCCGGAGTCCAGCAGGTCCAGTTCGCTGCGTGTCCTGCCGATCAACCCGGTGAAGCCTCGGCGTTGCAATTCGCGCCAGATGGCGCTCCCCACCAAACCGCGATGTCCGGCGACAAATATCCGTGCTGTCCTGGCCAATTCCATGCGCGGTCATCAAAAGGCTTCTCCCGGGTTAAGCAAGCGCGCAAAGCGTTTCAAGGACCTTCGTGCTGTCCCAAATTGGGACACCAGATGTGCTGGATTGGACGCCGCCGGCGATTCGCTTGGGCTTCGCGCCCGCGGTGGCCGGGGCGGAATCGGCCAGCGTTGCCGGTCGTTGGTGGCCCGGGGTCGGGAATTATAACTCGCGCCTGCCCCGTGCTGTGTCTCCACGAGTTGTCCCGGTCGCCCGGGGAACAGGGCGGTCCACCCCGGAATTGGCTCCGCTCACCCCACCGCTGAGCGGTTCAAACGCGGGCGTTGGTGCCTCCATCCGGACCGTTTCATCTGGGTGCAGCGGGTCCTTCTCACCGCCCTGGGCTTTTGGCCTGCCGAAGTTGGCATCAACACTGCTGTTATCCGGCTTGCGGTCGGCGAAAGCAAATTGTGAACGCAAGGCAGTCATAAACATAAAATAACCAACCCGCTTTCGCCCAGTTCACGCCGCAAAGAAAAGGAAGTCTCGAAACCTATGAAGATCAACACCAACAACAGCAAGGCGGGGTTCACGCTCGTGGAAATCATGATCGTCGTCGCCATCATCGGCCTGCTGGCCGCCATCGCGATTCCGAACTTCGTGAAAGCCCGCACGACCGCCCAGGTCAACGCGTGCATCGCGAACCTCAAGCAACTTGACGGCGCGGCGCAGCAGTGGGCGCTCGAAAACAAGAAGTCCGGCACCGACTCGGTCAGCGCCGCCCTCGTGACGGACTATCTCAAGGGCGGCACCGTGCCGACCTGCCCCGCCGGCGGCAACTACACGACTGCCTTCACGGTCAGCAGCGCGCCCACCTGCTCGGTCGGCGGCGTCCACACACTGTAAGTTCCCACCGCTCATCACGGGTGAGGCCGGAAGAGGTCATCCTTCCGGCCTTTCCTTTTTTGGGGCAAGCATCGTCCTGCAGCGTCCTCCAACAACTGCGCCACACCTCGAAAGGTGTAGCGAAAGGTGCTGGCCTGGCTGTGGTGGGGCATCAGTATTCAATCCTTCCCGCCTGGCGATTCCAGGCCGCGAAAACCTTCCGACCTTCGGCACGCCCCAGTCGCCTGAGCGGCACCCGACGGGCCGCCGGCGGTCGCGAGAACTCCTCGTAGATCCACTCGTCCGCAAATCCCGCGGCCGCGGCATCAGCCCGGCTGGAGGCGTGGTAGATGCGCCGCACCCGCGCCCAGTAGGCCGCCCCCAGACACATCGGACACGGTTCGCACGTGGTGTACAGCTCGCAGTCTGCGAGATGAAAGACGCCCAGCTTTCCGCAGGCCTCGCGAATGGCCACAATTTCCGCGTGGGCGGTCGGATCATTCGCGGAAGTAACCCGGTTGACCCCGCGGCCAACGACGAGCCCCTCCCGAACTACCACCGCGCCGAAAGGTCCACCCCGGCCCTGCTTTACATTTGCGATCGCGAGACGGACTGCTTCGCGCATGAACTTGAGTTTCATAATGAATCCGGCGCGAGCGCGACGAGGCGGCGAACCGGGTGGTGGTCTGACGTTTACCTTAACCAGGCTCGACGCCCGGGAAAGCCCGATCCCGCCGGGAATTGCTTTTTCAAAACCCCGGCCTGCGCTAATCTTTCCGCCATGTCATCGCCACCGTCGTCCGCGCCGCTGTTGCGGCTCAAGGATGTGACCAAGCAATACGCGTCAAACGCGGGCAGCGAACCAGTCAGCGTGCTGCGGGGGGTTTCGCTGGAAATCAACCGCGGCGAGCGCGTCGCCATCGTCGGCCCGTCCGGCTGCGGCAAAAGCACGCTGCTCAACATCATCGGCACCCTCGACCGCGCCACCTCCGGCCAGCTCCTCCTCGACGGCGAAGACCTCTCGCGCCTCGACGACCTCCAGCTCGCGCGCGTCCGCAACCAGCAGGTCGGCTTTGTTTTCCAATCCCACCATCTCCTGCCGCAATGCACCGTGCTGGAAAACGTCCTCGTCCCCACCCTCGCCGATCCCGATGTCAGCCGCCGCCGCTCTGCCGGTGAACGTGCTCAACCGCTCCTCGCCCGCGTCGGTCTCGCCGACCGCCTCCATCATCGTCCCGGCCAGCTTTCCGGCGGTGAACGTCAGCGCGTCGCAGTCGTCCGCGCCCTCATCAACGGCCCGAAGCTCCTCCTCGCCGACGAACCCACCGGCGCCCTCGACCGCGTATCCGCCGAAAACCTCGCGCTACTCCTGCTCGAATTGAACCGCGAGCAAAACATCACCCTCATCGTCGTCACCCACGCCCCCGACCTCGCCCGCAAAATGGACCGCGTCCTGGAACTCCGCGACGGCCAGTTGGCGGCGACATGCCCTGCCAACGATCAGCAGCCCGCCCCCAACCGCCATTCACGCCCGCCC
>CAZUUP010000379.1:0-6190 GCA_964623105.1 uncultured Akkermansia sp. | reverse complement strand
CGGGGTGAGGGAGAAAACTCGGAACACCAGTGCCGCACCTAGCTGCCAAAGGCCCTCCCGGCATTCTCCCTCCCCCTTACCCTCTCCCGCTGGGAGAGGGAACTGATTCCTCCGCCCACGACAACCCGAGCCGCGGCCCCGAAGCTGCCCCTCCCCAAGTACTCCCCGCTGCAAGAAGTCCTCCTTCCGCTTCCGCGCGAGCGGCCGAAAGGAAGGAATGAGGCCCCGAATCGTTTCACAAACCCTGCGCCGGCAAAAAAGAGGCGCGCCCACCAACGGCGGGCGCGCCCTCGAAACTCTACTTTGACCAGTGTTTACTTCTCGGTCTTCTCACCGGCCTGGAGCCAGCCAGAGATACCAGCGGAGAGGTGCTTGACGTTCTTGTAGCCAAGCTTTTCCGCCGCATTGGCCGCCGCCTGATAGGCTTTGCAGCTCGGGCCGCCGCAGTAGGCCACGATCAGCGCGGTCTTGTCCTCGGGGAGGACCGAGGCCAGCTTTGCCTTGTTCGCGGCAAAGTCGATCGCGCCGGGCACATGACCCTTCTTGTAGCCGCCGGTGCCGTTGACATCGAGGACCGTGACCTTCTTGTCGGCAATGGCCTTCTTCAGCTCGGCGATGCTGATGTCCGGAAATTCACCGGCAAAGGCGGACGCCGCGACAAATGCGGATGCGAGGAGTGCGAGGACTTTCTTCATGTTGATACTGTCTTTAGTTTTGTTGTTTAGCTTGCCCCTGCTGCGGGGCAAATTTTTCGATTCCGGTCCGACGCCGACGCCTCATGCTGCGAGGACTACCAGCGCCGCGACTTGGGGAATCATTCCTCAAACAGACGCGCGATGCAAAAATTTGTTTCAAACAACTTTTTCCCGACCACTTTCCCCGGGGCGAGCGGCAAGGGCCTTCCGGCCAACCCGGTGAGCAAATGGTAACCCTCGCCGTCCGGGCTTTTCCCGCCGTTCGCCCGCCCCCCCCCGGTCCACGGTCCGCGGGATGCCCACGCCTACGTTGCCGCGGCGACCGCTTCATCAGTGGCCTGTTCCAAGACCGCGATGCCTTCGTCCAAAGCCTCGCGGTTGATCGTCAGCGGCGGCGAGATCTTCACGGTCTGCCCCCACGCGCCCACTGGCGCGAAGAGCAGCAGGCCTTGGTGGAAACACCGTTCGATGATGCTGTGTGCCAGGTCGTGATCCGGTTCCTTGAGGCCATGCTTCACCGTCTGCAAGCCGCCTACCAGACCGCGCGCCGTCACGTGTCCAACCACCCCGGGATGCCGGGCCTGAATGCGCTTCAATCCGTCCAAAAGCGGTTTTTCCAATGCCGCCGCATTCGCCGTCATGCCTTCGCGGACAATCTTTGTAACGCTCGCCAGGGCCGCCGCGCAGCAGACCGGGTTGCCCGTATGCGTGCTGGTCATCGATCCTGGCCCAAACTGATCCATGATCTCCGCCCGCCCGATCACCGCGGACAACGGCAGAGAACTGCTGATGCCCTTGCCGCAACAAATCACATCCGGCGTGACGCCATAATGCTCAAACGCCCAGAACTTGCCCGTCCGGCCGAACCCCGCCTGCACCTCGTCAAACACCAGCACCACCTGATGCTGCCGGCACCATTCCGCCATCCGCCGCACGTACTCGACGGGTGCAAAATCCGGCCCCACGCCCTGATACGTCTCCATCATCACGCCGGCAACATTTTCGGGCTTCAATCCGCGCCGGTCGAGCGTCGCCAGAAACGTGTCAAAACTGACCTCCGTCTGCCAGTAGCCGTCTGGGAACGGCGCGGTCACGATCGCCGGATCCTCGTTCACAATCCACGTCTTCTGATGGGCCATACCGCCCGCCTGCTGGGAGCCGAGCGTTCGCCCGTGGAATCCGCGCTCGAAACCGACGATGCCGATCTTCTTGCGCCCGCCCACCTTGATGCCGTGCGAACGGCTCAGCTTGATCGCGCATTCCGTCGCCTCGGACCCCGTGGTCAGCAGAAACACCTTCTGCAGCCCCTGCGGTGCCACTCCCGCCAGGCATTCAGCCAGCGCCGCGCGTTCCTCGTTCGGGAACACATAGCTGTGCAGCAACCGGCTGTTCACCTGGTCGATGATGGCCTGGCAAATCTCCGGCGCAGCGTGTCCCGCGTTGGTCACCAGCACGCCGGACGACCAGTCAATCCACTGGTTGCCGTACCGGTCATAGACGTAAATACCCTCCGCCCGCTCCCACACCAAGGGCGGCTGTCCGCGCATCGAGATCGGTTCAAACGTCCGCAGCTTCTCCAGCGTCGGCACGGAGTCCGGGTGGGGCAATTGCGTGACGATCCGCCGGTGCTTGGTTTCCACCCGCGGCAGGTTGCGCGGGACGATGCTGAATTCTTTACCCATAACAGATTAGAAAGTTGCCTGAATCGCCCGGGAATCAACACCGCGACCTCCCGGATTGGAAGCAGAAACAGATTCATCATCCCGCCTGCCGACGTCGTTACGAGAGCGTCCAGCCAATTAACACCTCGTCCCGGGCGCGCAAACCGGTCCGTCCATCCCCGCGGCCTGCCCCTTGCCCCGTTACCGAATCTTCTGATCCGGCAACTCCTTTTTGATCCCCTCATCCAGCGGCATCTTGTCAGTCTCCGGCGTCAATCCCACCTGCCGCAACTGCCGGTCCAGCTCCCGCTGGAGATCCTTAACCACGCTCGCGTATTTCGGGTTGGCGATCAGGTTGTGCCGCTCCTCCGGATCGAATTCGAGATTGTACAACTCGGCGAGATGCCGGTCCGCTTTTCCATCCCCGTGCGGGTAGCGGATGTACTTCCACTCGTCGGTGCGAACCGCCCGCACGTTCGGAGTGTATGGAAACTGCTTCTCGTAATTGTAGTGATACAGCCAGGACTTGCGCCACGACGAGTCCCCGCGCTGGACCAGTTTAACGAACGACCGGCCATGAATCTTCTTCAGCTCCGGCGCGCCGCAAAGTTCAAGCAACGATGGCGCCAGATCCACCGTCAGCACCTGCTTCTCGACGGCCGCCGGCCGGTTCGCCGGCGTCAGCCCGGGGTAACGCACAATCAGCGGAATCCGCAGGCTGGCCTCGTGCGCGGTGCGCTTGTCCACCATTCCGTGCTCGCCATTGAGCAGGCCGTTGTCGCCCATGAAAACGATGATCGTGTTGTCGAGTTCGCCACGGCGGCGCAATTCACCCACCAACCGGCCCACGCTGTCGTCCACCGAAAGAATCGTTCCCCAATACGCCCGCGTCATCGCGGCGAAATCCTTCACCGCCTCCGGGCGGTCATCCGGGAACTGCTTCCGCCATTCGAACAGCGGCCCGTAAATCCCGTGCCACGTGTTGAGCCGGTCCCGGATCCACTGCGGCTTGTCGGCCAGCCGAAACGCGCTTTCCGGATAGGGAATCCAGACCTGGTCAAAGGTGTTCGAGTATTTTGCCTCGGGAAAATAGAAGCTGTGCGGCGCCTTGTGCCCGATCATCATCAGCCACGGCTTGGCCGGATCACGCGGGCGGTTCAGCCATTCGGCGGCCATGTCCGTGACAATGTGCGTGTAGTAACCCGGGATCACCCGGCCGCCGCTGCCGTTGATGTTCCATTCCGTGTCAAAGTACTTCCCCTGCCCCTTGTGCGTGGCAAACCAGCCGAACCCGGGTCGCGGCTGATCGTTGTTTTCCCCCATGTGCCACTTGCCAAAGTAGGCGGTATCGTAGCCTCCGGCCTGCAGCCGCATGGGAAAACTCGTCAGATTCGTCGGATACTCGGTAAAATTGTTCTGCACCCCATGCGTGTGTGCGTAAAGTCCGCTGAGAATGCTCGCGCGACTCGGCGAGCAGAGGGAGGTCGTGCAAAAGGTGTTCCGAAAATTCACCCCTTCGCGCGCCAGTTGATCAATGTTCGGCGTCTTGACGTACGGATTGCCCGTGCATCCCAAGGCATCCCACCGGATGTCATCGCACAGGATGAAAAGTACATTCGGACGTTTGGCGGCCGCGGCATCGGCAGATAACCCCAACGCCATCAGCGCAATTATCGGCAGCCAGCGGACAAGTCGATTTAGCATGGATCGAGGGTGCGCTGCCTCGAACCGGAATTCAAGCCGCGCAAGCGGGCAATCCGAACGAACCGTCCGCCTCCCACCTGTCGCCCTCATTTTCCGCGCCCCGCCGATTCCGGCATCCGCAACGTCAGCAGATACGCCGCCAGTTCCCAACGCTGCGTCTCCGTAAACGCCTCCGCAAACGACGGCATCGGCGTGCCGTTGATCCCGAGCGTGAGCACGCGGAAAATGTCGCCGGCGCTCCGCCCGTTTCGATAAGCCGGCAGTCGCAGGTCGATCGGCGGGCACGCATCATCCCACGCATCACGCAATTCCGCCGCCGCCGGACCTTTGCCGTCAGCCTTCTCGCCATGACAGGCCGCGCAGACGGCAGAATACGTGCTCCGCCCCTTTTCCACGTGCGCCGCCGCCGCTTTCGGATCGTCCATCCACTCCGGCACCGGCGGCATGGGAACCGGCTGGGCGTGATTGACGCGCTTCCGCCATTTCGAGGAGAAGGACTTCACATACTCAACCACCGCCCGGATGTCGCGATCCGAGAGGTGCGAAAAATACGGCATTGCTGTGTTCGCGCGCCCCCCGCGCACCGTGCGGATCAAATCGTCGGTCGTCGGCAGAAATCCCGGCGGCGTCGAGCGGTATTTGAAGATGCCCGACGTGAACTTGCGCGGCTTCGGGACCACGCTCAGTCCCATTTCTCCATCGCCATCGCCCCAGCGACCGTGGCACATGATGCAATTCCGCTCGTAAACAAAGCGTCCGGCCGCGAACAACGACACATCCGGCGGCTCGAATCCCGCCGTCCCCTCGTCCGCCCGCGCCGTCTCCACCGTCCAAACGAACGCGGCCCCAACCACGGCCAGCAACCAAAGCCTGAAAACAGCACCATGCACGCTTCGACTTAATCAGAAGATGCCGCAGTTGGACACCCCGATATTGCCAATTATCACCCAAAAATTGCTCATCGTGCCTCAGCCGAGTGGGTGATTTCGCACCACCGTCAGGCCTCGCACGCAGCCGCCGGGATCGCCGCGGGACGGCGCTGGCCCCGCCGCTGCCCCGCGGCGCAGTGGGCAGCGCCAAATCGTCAGGCAACTTCGGAAGCCATCCGGACAGAATCCCCGGCCACACTTCTGGCTTCCATTTCGTGTCCCGCACGCGACAGTTCCGCCGCTATGCCCAAGATTTCTTTTGCCCTGATTGTCGCTTGCGTTGCCCTGTTGCTGCCGGTGCGTGCCGCCGCGCCGTTCGAGTTGAAGGACGGCGACCGCGTGGTCTTCCTCGGCGACACGCTGATCGAGCGCGAGCAGCATTACGGGTGGATCGAGCTGATGCTCACCACGCGCTTCCCGGACCGCAACGTCACCTTTCGCAATCTCGGCTGGAGCGCGGACCTCCCGAATGGCGAGTCGCGCCTCGGCCTCAGCCTCCGCCAGGCCGGCGTCGAACCCGAGGGCGAAGCGTGGGAGCTGCTCCAGAAGCAAATCACCGAGACCAAGCCGACCGTGGCGTTCATCGGCTACGGCATGGCGGCCTCCTTCGCGGGCGAGGCGGGGCTGCCGAAGTTCAAGGAGGATTACAACCGGCTGCTGGATGCGATTGAGAAGCTTTCGCCGGGGTGCAGGTTGGTTTTGATGACGCCACTGGCTCACGAGGAACTACCCGGATTGCCCAAGGCATCTGGGCACAATCAGCAACTGGCGGATTACTCGAAGGCCATCACCGAAATCGCTGAAGCGCGGAAAGCGCGACTGGTGGACTTGCTCGCTGCACATCACAAACGCCTTTATCAAAAACAAACCTTCGGGCCCAACGTAAGGACTCTGACCGACAACGGCATTCATCCCACAGAAATCGGTTTCAAGGCGATTGCTGGCGAGATTTCATATGGGCTTGGATTCGATTGGACTCCCTCGAATAATTACCCGATTGCAATTTTTGAAGCGTCGGGAGCGATAGCCTTCGGGACCATCCCCAAGGAACGAGAAACCCCAGAAAGCATTTTCCCGCTTCTTCGCGCCGTCATCCTCCGCAAAAACGAGTTCTACTTCCACCGCTCGCGCCCGGCGAACATGGCTTACATCTTCGGCTTCCGGAAACGCGAGCAGGGCAAGAACGCCGTCGAGATGCCGC
>CAZUUP010000378.1:0-6192 GCA_964623105.1 uncultured Akkermansia sp. | reverse complement strand
TGAACGGATTGTTGATCACCGTCGCCTTGATGCCCCGCTCGCCGAGTTTCTTCCCCGCTTCAATCGCCTTGCTCAGCAATGGACCGCACCCGATCAGCACCACATCGCCGCCCTGCTGCAATACCTGCGCTCTGCCCCACGGAAACTTCGCGCCCTCGATCCACGTCAGCGGGTAATTCTCCCGTCCCACGAAAAACACATAGCTTTCCCCGTCACCACCCTTGCTCCGCTCATCCGCGTAGCGGCGGATGGCCTCATACATTAACGCCTCCGCTTCATCCGAGCACGAAGGCGCGATCACCACCGTGTGCGGCAACGCCGAAGTGGCCGCAAAGTAGGTCGTCGCCTGATGCGAGGCGCCGTCCGCCGCGTCTTGGAACCCTACATGCGAAAACATCGCGATCACCGGTGCCTGCGACAACGCCGCCATCGTCAGCGGCAGGTTGCCTTTGGTGACCCCAAACTGACCGAACGTGTCCACGATCGGGATGAAACCCACCTTCGCAAAACCTGCGCCCACGCTGATCATGTTCGATTCGGCGATGCCGACCTCGATGTAGCGATCCGGAAAGCTCTTCTGGAAAGTGCTGATCCCGGTCGATCCCTGCACATCCGCCGAGATCGAGTACACCGGATAGCCCTCGGTCGCCGCACGGATCGCCGCCTTCGCGAGGCCGCTCTGCACCTTGTCCTTCTTCACCGCCGGCGCGGACGCCGCGGGTGCGGACGCCGCCTTGGCTTTCTTCGCGGCCTCCTTCTGCTCCCAGTCCGCACGTAATGCCTTGGCCCAGTTCGCCAGTTCCTCCGGCACCTGCCCGCCGAAAATCTCGTTCACGAACTCGACAATCTTTTCGCCATTCGCCAGCGGAAATCCGTGGCCGCCCGAGTCGCTGGTCTCGGTGGACTTCACCCCATAACCCTTGATCGTCTTCACCCACAGGCAAACCGGCACATTCGGATTCCGACGCGCCTGTTCGATTCCCTTCTCCACCGCAAGGTACACTCCCTGCAAGTCGTGCCCGTTCGGCACCGTGATAACATTCCATCCCAGCGCACCCATCGCCTGAAACGAACGCTGCATCGAGAAAGAATCCTTCGTGATCCTCCCGGACAACTTCGTGTCGTTGTCCGACAGGATTAGGACAAACGGGTTGATGCGATCCTTCGCCGCCAAGCCCGGTATCGCCGAAAACGACTCCTTCGCCTCCCCCTCCATCGCCGCGCCGTCGGACACCGTGCAAATGGTCACCCGGTCGGACTTGGCCACCTTGTCCGCCATCGCCAACCCCTGCGCCTGCGGCAGCCCCGAGCCCAGCGGCCCGTTGCTGATCAATACACCCTGCGGGTTCAAGTGCGACTCGCCATGCCCCGTCAATTTGCTCTTGATGCTGCGGAAGCCCTTCAAATCCTCCAACGTCATGCCATCGAACCCGTAATTGGCGCGCAACGCATACACCCCGTTCTCCGTATGACCGGCATCATTGATGAAATTGTACGCCTCATGCCACACGCGCCCGGCAGTCCCGAACATGATTCCATGGACCGCCGACATGATTTCCGCAAAGGCCGCCGGTCCGCCCCAGTGACACGCGGCCCCGCCATTGACGGCATGCACGTTCATCAACGCCACCAACCCCCGCGTCACCCGCGGACAGCCCAGCACCACTTCCTGTCCCGCAGCGTTCTTGACCTTTACGGCGTATTTTGGCGCACCAGGCGTGCCCGCGAGCCGGGATTTGAGCTTGAGCGGCGAAAGCGGCGGGGCTTCCACGGGTTTTACAACAGAAGTATCAGCAGCCATAAGTTTTTGCGTTGGTTTCCAAATTCGGCGCGGGACTTTAGAAACCACCCCGCAAAAGGAAAGTATGAATTCAGCGAAACCAGCGCGCCCGAACACCAGACAGTTCGCCGGTCCACCTTCAAACAACCGGCGCAAAGCCGCCGCTCCCGATACAGAATTTGACAACCGCCACCCACGACACGACGCTGCCGCAGAACTGGTCCAACCAAAATGCCCCCGTCATGAAAATCCCCACCACCCTCCTCGTCCTCACTGCGATCACCGCCACCGCTTCCGCCGCAGATTTCCTTGGCGGAGTCCGCACCCTCCTCGGCACCAACGCACCCGCCCTCGCCCTGCCCGGAAGCACCCTCAACTCCGACGAAATCACCCGCGGCCTGCGTGAAGCACTCCACAAAGGCGCCCAAAAAGCGACCGCCGGCCTCGGCCGGGAAGATGGGTTCCTCAAAAACGCCGACGTCAGAATCCCCCTGCCGGAATCGCTGAGAACCGCCGAAAATGCCGCCCGCCTCGCCGGGCAGGGCCAGCTCGCCGACAACTTCATCCTCGCCATGAACCGCGCCGCCGAGAAGGCCGTCCCCGAAGGTCTCGGCATTCTGGCCGACAGCATCTCCAAAATGAGTGTCGCCGACGCCCAGTCAATTCTTCGCGGTCCCGACGACGCCGCCACCCAATTCTTCCGCCGGACCGCCGGGCAATCTCTCGAAGCCCGCTTCCTGCCCATTGTGAAAAGCGCCACCGACCGGGTCGGTGTCACCCAGCACTACAAGGCCCTCACCGGCACGGTTGCCGCCGCAAAGCCCCTCTTGGGCCTGTTTGGCGGAAAGGCCGCCGCCCCCGCCGCAATGGATGTGGATTCCTACGTCACCAAGCAGGCGTTGGACGGGCTGTTCAAAATGGTCGCCCTGGAAGAGAAAAGCATCCGCACCAACCCCGCCGCACGCACGACGGAACTGCTGCAGAAGGTCTTCAGCACCTCCACCAAACCCCGGTGATCGCTGGCCCGCTCAAGCCATCGCCACCGTCGGCGGCGGGCTCTGGTTTTTCTTCAGGATCAGCTTGATCGAATCCAGGAGGTAGCGGATGTGCAGCGGCTTGTTCAACATCAAGCCCCTCACTTTGCGGATGAATCCATCGATGCGCGCATCGCCGTTGTAACCGGAGATGAAGATGAAGCGCCGGCACAAATGCGGCTTGGTCTTCTCGACCGCCAGATAAAACATGTCCCCCGGCAGGTTCGGCATCATCATGTCGCACAGGATCACGTCAAAATCACGCTGCATCACGTGCTTCAGGCCCTCGACACCGTTGGCCGCCGTGGTGACCTTGTAATTGTTCGCCTCCAGAAATTCCTTCAAGCTCACGGTCTGCTCCGCGCTGTCCTCCAGCATCAAAATGCTTACCTCCGGCTCAAGTGCCGCCTCCTCCGAAAACCGGATCACCTTGGCCGCATTGGGATCGAAACTCTTGCTATTCATGGCATGCAACATCCTCGATCCCGCCGGCCACTGAAGCCCCCCACGACACCAGCCGCGAATGAGTCCAAACCGCCGGAAACGAAAGCTTGTGGGAAGAACCTCGGAAGAAATGGTGCGCACGGCGGGAGTCGAACCCACAACCTACGGCTTCGGAGACCGTCACTCTATCCAGTTGAGCTACGCGCGCGCCCCGGAAGGACCGACAGTTCTGCTGGTGATCACTCATTCCTGCTCATCCACTCTGGCAGGGCCGCCACCCAGCGGGCCGACCGGCCGCGTCCCCGCAGCCACCGGACCCTCGCGCTGTCGCTTCCAAACGAAGGGCGACCCTAGTTAATGTCTTGTTCAACGCAAGCAAAAAGCCCCCACGCACCGCTTGTTTGTGCCCGGTCGCGAACCTTCAAACCCTTCGCGACTCCCAACGCACACCGCCGCGCATTGCACGGAAATCTTGCCCAGCGCTCCGGTCCCACAGACCAACTCCGGGAACCGGCCTTCCCTGACATCGGCAGAACTGCCGCCAGCCTTTAGTCGGCAGCGAGCAACATCGGAGCGCCACATCAGCACGCCGCGCCGGACACACGAGGCCACCACCCCGCCATCCCTCCGATCGCCCGCAGGGCATTTCCTCCCGCATTCAACGGCATCCCGTGAGCCAGGCCCGCCCAGACAAACGCGAACCACCCGGGCCAGGCTCCCGACCGGTCACTTCTTCTTCTTCTTGATCACCGGACTGGCCAATGCCGGCCCTGCGGTGACGGTCAGCCAGAGGGTGTCAGTATGATTAATCCACAACTCCGGCGAAGTGTCCTTGGCATTGACCGCGAAAACCGCCGACCGACTCTTGCCCTTCCCCGATCCCTCGCCCACGAGCACCCGGATCGGCTGGTTCGATGGTTCCGCCTCCGGGCTCGCAACCAAAACCACCTTCACTTCCCCACCCTTTGCCACCATCGGCGGAACCCGTGCGACCACGCCCTCCGGCAAACCCTCCACTGTCACCGTCAAATTCGTGCAGTTGTAACCATTTACCGGCGTCACGGTCAGTTTCAACTCGTTGGTCTTGCCCACCTGAACCGCAAACGCGTGATTCTCCGCCGCCACCGTGAACCCCGCCACCGGCGGTCCCATCTCCAACCGATACACATAATCGGGGCCACCCTTGCCAAACAAATCCCGCACCCCGACCAGATACTCCCCGTCCGCCGGAGCCGTCCAGCTCAACCGAGCATCAAAATCCCCGCCCGAATCGTCCACCCGCGCCAGTTCCTTTCCCCCCGCATCCTCGACCACCAGCAACCCATCCATCGGCGCTCCCAGCGAACTCGCCAGCAACTTGATATCCAGCCGTTCCCCCTTGCGCGCGGAAAACCGGAACCGGTCCACGTCACCAACCCCTCCGATGCGCCCGTTCACAGTCACCGGCGGCAAAACTTTTTGCGCATTGGTTCGCAAATCATTCGGTTCCACCTCCGCCAACTCCGGACCATCCCCCACCACCAGACGCAACCGGTGCGGCAAACCGGTTGGCGTGATTTCCACGAAATCCACCCGCCCGGTCGTCGCGGACTCCGGGACTGACTGCGCCGCCCATCCGTTGGTGCCGCCGAGGTTCCAGCCGTGCAACTGCACCGTCGCCGCCCCTCGCGGAATTCCCGCCGGGAACGCGTATCGCACATACGGCCCCGCCGTGATGCTCAACCGATAATGCTGGTTCTTGCCACCCACAAACCGCACATCCGCCGCCGGCGGATAGGCAAACCCGGAAACCTGCAACACATACGTGCCCGATTTTGTCACCGGAAACACCAGCAAAGGATCCAGTCCGAACCCGTCGTGTACAAAAGCGGCCTTGTTCCCGTCGGCATCCCGCAAATTGATCACCGGATCAATCGACGAACCCGCCATGTTCGCCACCACCTCGGCCACCAGCGTCTGCCCCGCCGCCAACTTCACCGCAAACGAATCGACGTCCCCCGGTTTGTCGAAACGTCCGTGAATGCTTGCCGGCAATCCGGCCACCATCTGCGCCGCCCCCGCACTGTCATTCGGCTCGACCTCCGTCATCTCCGGATGCGTTCCCACCATGAAGATCCGTGGACGCGAAGCTCCATCTGCATTGAACAACCGGATCACGCACGGCCCCGCGGAAACATTCGTCCCGATCACGACCTCAAACACGCCATTGCTTCCGGCTCCTTTGAATTCAATCCCCGGACGCTCCGCCCAACCCCGCACCGGCCCTGCCCCAAACTTCCCCGTGAAAACCACCTTCGAAACACTCCCGATCCGGCCACCCATCGGGAACATCGCTTCGATGACCGGTGCCTCGGCATACAGGCCCGTTGGCCAGAGTCCGGCGAGAATTCCAGCCCAAGTCACCAGCACCTGCAGCACCCGCGCGCATCCAAACACAAACCCGCCCCGCAAACCCCGCCTCAAGCGAAAAGTTCCTTGATGCGTCGCCCGCCATTCACCAACTGCACCGGGCGCCCGGTGTTCGTGTGCAAAACCTGCTCCGGATCAATCCCCATCTTCGTGTACAATGTCGCCGCAAAATCCTCCGGCGTATAAATGTTCTCCGACGCGTAATAGCCCTTGGAATCCGTCGCCCCCACCACGTGCCCGCGCGGCACCCGCGCACCCGCCATCAACACGGACATCGCCCCCGGCCAGTGGTCACGTCCCGCTCGCTCATTGATCTTGGGCGTCCGCCCAAACTCGCCCAGCACCACCACCAGCGTCGTGTCCAGCAAACCTCGCTCATCCAGATCGCTGATCAAAGCCGACAAACCCTGATCCAACTTCGGCATGTACGTGTCTTTGACCGCCTTGAAAATATCCACATGATGATCCCAGCCGCCGTAATAACACGTCACAAACGAAACCCCCACTTCCCCCAACCGCCGGCAC
>CAZUUP010000377.1:0-6207 GCA_964623105.1 uncultured Akkermansia sp. | reverse complement strand
ACAGGTTCACCTGCTGGGTGAACGGCGATGGCCTGGTTTCATTAGTGCAAGTCAGCGCCGGTTAGCGGTTTGCCAGCGGCAGGATGGTTTGCAACTGCGGAATCTAGGCTGAATCGTTCCGGCCAGGCGGGTGCGGGAGCCTTCGGCCGTCCACTGTCAACAGGGAGCCTGCCCTCCTCGCGGCCAGCAGCGGCGCCTTCCGATCCCGGTTTATCCCGGACCGCCGGTCGAAGCTTCCCCGACCGGCAATCGCCTGGTCAGTTCCTGAATGCGCGTCTCGATGCTCTCCGGATGGGGCGAAGCCTTTTTCAACAACCTGAGATAGCGGATCGATTTCTCCAAATCCCCGGTTCGCTCCTCCAGCCCCGCGAGCTGCGCCACAATCTGGCTGTATGCGAACAAGTCCGGCTGCGACTTGTTCCCTTCCGTTTTCAGCCACTGGTTGAAGGCCAGCTCCCACAGGTTGCGCGCCCGGACCGGATCACGCTGGCCATCCCCATAACAACGCCCCAGCTCGAACAGCAGGGCGTGATGCCCAGGGTTGGCGCGCAGTCCCTCGCGCAAAAACTGCTCGGCCTCCGGCATCCGGCCCAACCGGTCCCGCAGCCAGAACGCCGCCACCGTGTAGGTTTCCACCCGCTGCGGATCGAACTCCGCCGCCAGCCGCAGCCACGGCAGGATTTCCCGCTCGTCGCCGTTCTTGCCCAAATGCGTGTGTTCGGAGGGGTAAAAATTCCGGCTGAACCGCGCGATCCAGTCCTCGCGCAGTGGACGCCCGTGATCGTGATTGCAACCCGAGTGACTGTGCGCGCAGCGCCCCTGCTCATGGCGGCACTTGCTGTGATCCGCGCCCTTGCCCTTCGCCCCGCCCGTTTTGGCGGCACCCGCGAGATCGAACACGCTCGCGTAGTAACCGCTGTGAAAATAGATGTCCGCCCGCGTGTAAATCCATCCTGCCACCAGCCGTCGGCTGTCCCCCATGATCGCGGAGAGCAATCCCTCCGTCTCCCCGGCACCGCCCCCGCCGCGCCATTCCTGCTGCCGCGGCACGAGATGCGTTGCCAGCGAAAAGCAGCCAACCAAGAGCAGGACCAGCGTGAGCGGCAACGTCCCCATGGCGTGTCAATTCACTGGTTTGCGCCGGAACACCAGGCAAGCCGAACCGAGGAATAGCGCCGCATACCCCACCGCATACAACGACGCCAGGCTCCACGCCGACCATGCGACCGGCTTCCAGTTGTGTACGATCAGATCCCGGACATCGAACAGCTCCAGGTGCGGCATCGCGAAATAGATCGGTGACACGATCCACCCCAGCGGCTCCGGCAATTGGGCGGCCACCTTGTTCAAATGCCGCCCCACCACCAGTGTCCCCGCGACCAGGATCAGCGTGATCGTCGTGTTCACCGATGGCGCCGTGAACCACAGCGAACCCAGCAGGGTGAAGGCGATGACGATCGCCAGCATCATCCAGTGCAGCCAGAACGCCTGGAAATAACTCGCCACCGGCAGGTTGTGCTCCCGTGCCGCGGTGATGAGCGCGAAGAACGCATAAAACGCCACCAACGCCACCCCGCACGCCAGCCAGCAGCCCAGAAACTTTCCGAGCACCAGCTCCGCCCGTGACACCGGCTTGGCCAGCAGGGGAAAAATCGTCCGGTTCTCCCGCTCAAACGGAATCTGCCGCGCCGCGGTCGTCACCGCGATCACCAGCGCTGCGATCCAGATCAACAGCAGGCAGACCTCCTTCAAGTACCGCACCACCTTGTCGTCATTGAAGATATTCACGCTCCCCAGCAGCAGCGTGATCAACGCCACCAGCACGAAAAGCACGTAGAAATCCTTGCGCCGGTACAGCTCGCGGATCACGACCCCTGCCAGTGCGACCACCTTGTTCATGCGCTCGTCGCCACCTCGGCGGGATTCGGCCGGTAACCGATGATTTGGAGAAAGATTTGTTCCAGATTGGCGTGGTATCGTCCGGTGAGTTCGCTCACGCGCCCCTCCACCTTGAGCCGGCCCTCATGGAGGATTCCCACGCGATCACACACGGTCTCGACCTCGCCCAGTTCGTGGGAGGAAAA
The DNA here is from genome assembly GCA_964623105.1 of uncultured Akkermansia sp. Taxonomy (GTDB): domain Bacteria; phylum Verrucomicrobiota; class Verrucomicrobiia; order Limisphaerales; family BJHT01; genus BJHT01. The sequence goes on along the minus strand of CAZUUP010000377.1, from coordinate 4,123 downwards.
GAAGACCGTTTTTCCCTCGTCATGCAGGCGCTGGATAATCTCCCGCACCTTCATGCGCCCGAGCGGATCCAGTCCGCTGGTCGGTTCGTCCAGGATGAGCAAGTCCGGATCATTGATCAACGCCTGGGCCAGTCCCACGCGCTGCTGCATGCCCTTCGAGTAGGTGCGGATCAGCCGCTTCCGGGCATGATCCAGCTCGACCAGTTTCAGCACCCGGTCGATGCGACGGTCCAGTTCGGCGGCAGGGATGCCAAAAATCCTGCCGTAAAAGCGCAGCAACTCCTCCGCCGTGAGAAACTTGTAGTAGTAGGTCAGTTCCGGGAGATAGCCGATGCGCTGGCGGGCGATCGGTTCCCGCACATTCACCCCGAAAAGCTTCGCCGACCCGCCGGTTGCATTCACGAAGCCCAGCAGCACGTTCATGGTGGTCGTCTTGCCCGCGCCGTTGGGTCCCAAAAAGCCAAACACCTCGCCGCGCCGCACCTCGAGATTCAGGCCGGCCACGGCAACTTTCACGCCGCCCTCGCTCTCCTGGCTGCGGTATTCCACCCGCAAATCCTTCACTTCCAAAATTGGTTCCATGCTCTGGCATCCGCCCCATCCGCCCCAAGGTCACTGGCTGCGGGCGTCATCGGATGTCATCGGCAGTTTCCGGGGAAAGCTGAGCCGTAACCGTTCGATCGAACCGATACTTTGGACCACCGAGAAACGATGAACACAGCGCGGCGGAGCCGCAGCCCAAGCGGAGCGCGACCGTCCCCGATCGCAGCGGGTGGGATCGCAGAGGAGCACTGAAATTTTCCAACGCCCCCGCACTGCGCGCATTTCGTATGCCCGACGAGCCGGGACGCCAGCTTCCCGTCCCGGAGGGGCGAGAAACAAAGCGTGGGCGGTGCTGGCGGTCAGTCAAAATCCGAGCAACTCATGAAATAGTGACAGCGTGGACACCGGAGCTTGCACTTTTCATTGTGCAGTTCATGGCCGCAACGCGGGCACCATTTCCAATACTCCCCGGAAACATCCGGGCACGCCTCGGCTTCGGCGGGGACGGCCGGGGTGGCTGGAACGGGGGATGGCCCGGGTTTTGGCTCTTTTGGCATGGACGGGAACGATCAGGATTTCGCGCGGTTCGAGTTCGCTGTCTCGGGGACATCGCCGAGCTCCGGTGACGTCACGCTGCGATTCTTAAATCGGCGATCGGGTTTGTTAAGTCCGAAGTCCGCAAAGGCGAAGTCCCGGAATGAGCTTGAAAGCCGCCATGGTTGGCATTTGCGACCGACCTGCGGGCTTGGGTGCAGGCGAATGGTTTCCAGCCGACGACAAAGCGGGGGATTGCCGCCGACCGGACGGGCTGATTATCCTCACCACACCATCAGCTCATGAAAACCGCCTCTTCCCTTTCCCGTCGGCGCTTTGTCACATCCGCCGCCGCGGTCGGCGCTGGCGTGCTGGCGTGGCGCTCGTTTCCGTTGCCCGCGGCAGACCGGGCTTTGAGCGAGGTTTCGTTTTTGGTCATCACCGACACGCACCTCGGCTACCAGGACAAGGACGCGGCCGAAAAGCAGTGGTTCAAGACCGCCGCCGAACTGGCCCGGACGCCCGGTGCGTTCGTGCTGCATCTTGGTGACGTGGTGGACGGCGGCCGTGAACCGCAATACGCGCGCTATCTCGAAGGGCGGAAGCTCATCGGAAAAACCGTCCACGAAATCCCCGGCAACCACGATCCGCAGGAACTCTTCGAACGACACCTGCGCAAGGATGTGAACCTCGCCTTCGAGCATGAGTGGCTGCGCGTGCTGCTCATCAACAACTCGCGTCCCGAATCACACGACGGCTTCATCACGCCGGAACAGCTCGCGTGGCTCGGCGAACAGTGCGCGCTCGCCGCCAAGGCCGGCCAACGCCTCCTCTTCGCCATGCACGTGCCGGTGCATACGAACGCCCATCCTGATCGCGGCTGGTACGTGAAACCCGCCCACGGCCAGCGCGAGTTTTACGCGCTGCTGGAAAAACACGCGGCGCGGACCATCGCGCTGTTCCACGGCCATTTTCACAACGGCCTGCGCGGCTGGGACGACCGCGCGCCGGTTCACGAAATCAGCTTCCCCTCCGCGCTCTACAACCTCGACCGCAAGCTCGCCGCCAAACCCGCGCCCGGCTACAACCTGCCCGAGTTTCGCCCCGGTTTCACGCGCGTGCGCATTCGCGATGGCGTGCTCGAACTCGCGTATCAACCCGTCGGCGCCGCCGAACCTGCGACGAAACAGTTGTCCCTGAAACCCGCCTGAAACCTGATGTCTTTCGGTAATTCCAACGAAGAATCCCAACGGGATTCCGGCCTCCAGCCCAGGGTTGCGAGGAACGAGCTACCCTGGGTAGGCATCGGAAAGTTCTCCAACCCCAACGGGGTTGTGGAACCCTGCGACGGTCGGGCCGCAACCCCGTTGGGGTTGTTAATTGTGGAACCGCTTTCCCAGGGTAGCTCGTTCCTCGCAACCCTGGGCTGGAGGACACAACCCCGTTGGGGTTGCCGAGTACCGCAGCGCGCACATCTGGAGCCCCAGCCTTGGTCCGAGCCGAATTACCGAAAGGCATTGGTCTAGAACTCGCCTGATAATATGAAAACCCTCCTCCGCCTGCTGTTCGCCGCGGGTTTGCTCGCCGCGGCGCATCCTAGCGCCACCGCCGCGCCGCGCCCGAACATCATCTTCATCATGGCCGACGATCTCGGCTACACGGACGTCGCGTGCTTCGGCAGCAAGTATTACGAGACGCCGAACCTCGACCGCCTCGCGACGCAGGGACTCAAGCTCACCAGCCATCATCATTGCCAGAACTGCACGCCCACGCGTGCGGCGTTGATGAGCGGTCAGTACGGCGCGCGCACCGGCGTTTACACCGTCGGCGGCATCGAGCGTTTCAACTGGCAGTCGCGCCCGCTGCGTCCGGTGGACAACGTGACCAGCCTCCCGCTCGACCGCTCGACCGTCGCGCAACAGCTCAAGGCCGCCGGCTACGCCACCGGCATGTTCGGCAAATGGCACATCGGCGAGCAGGGCCAGTATCATCCGGCGCAGCGCGGCTTCGACGAAGCGATCGTTTCCATGGGCCAGCACTACAATTTCGCCACGAACCCGAAGACGCCGTACCCGAAGGAGCAGTATCTCGCGGACTTCCTCACCGACCGCGCCGTCGATTTCATCCAGCGCCACAAGGGGCATCCGTTCTTTCTCTACCTTCCGCACTTCGGTGTGCATTCGCCGCACACGGCCAAGCCCGACCTGATTGCGAAGTTCAAACCCAAGCCCGGCGTGGGCGGTCACAACAACCCGACCTACGCCGCCATGATCGCCAGCGTCGATGAAAGCGTGGGCCGCGTGATGCAAACGCTCGACAACCTGAAGCTCGCCGAAAACACCGTGCTTATTTTCACCAGCGACAACGGCGGCGTGGGCGGCTATGTGCGCGAGGGCATCAAGCAGGGCGGCGACATCACGGACAACGCCCCGTTGCGCAGCGGCAAGGGCAGTCTCTACGAAGGCGGGACCCGCGTGCCCCTCATCGTCCGCTGGCCCGGCGTGACCAAGCCGGGCACCACCTGCGACGTGCCGACCATCCATGTGGACATCTATCCCACCTTTCTCGAACTCGCCGCCGCGCCCAAACCCGCGCAATCGCTCGACGGCGAGAGCCTCGTGAAACTCTTCCGCGCGCCCGATGCGAAGCTCCAGCGTGACGCCATTTTCCAGCATTTCCCAGGCTACCTCGGAGCAGGTTCGGGCCACTGGCGCACCACGCCCGTCAGCCTCGTCCACGCGGGCGATTGGAAGCTGATGGAGTTCCTCGAAGACGGCCGCCTCGAACTTTACAACCTGCGCGACGACCTCGGCGAAGCGAAGAACCTCGCGCAAATCCAGCCCGCCAAGGCCGCCGAACTCCGCGACCGCCTTGCCGCCTGGCGCAAGGAAATCAAGGCCCCGATGCCTGCGGCGAACAAGGGCGGCGGCGCGGACGAGCGGAAGGGTGGGAAGAAGAAACGGGGGAAACCGGTGGAGTAATCGCGGGAGATTTTGATAAACTCGTCACCCGCACTCAACGCAATGCCATCCGAATATTCCAACTC
>CAZUUP010000376.1:4658-6227 GCA_964623105.1 uncultured Akkermansia sp. | reverse complement strand
CGGGCCACCCATCCACTGGCACCTGCCCCCGCCCTTCTCAACTCGCCTCCGCGTCGCCTCCCCATCCCCACGCAACCAGCCCGCAGTTACCTCACACGGACTCAGTGAAACAACTGGCTGACGTCCACGCCCACGCCCTGCAAATACTCTACCAGTTTGCCCCACCGATGATTGTCCATCCGGATGCGTCGCGCCATCGTCTTGCCGACCGCCAGCAAAAACGCCGTCGTCACATCCGGCGCCGCCTCTTCCAACCGGCGCAAGGCCTCCCCCGTGATCTCGATCAGTGTACACGCCTTCACCGCCACCACATCCGCCGACCGCGGCGAGTGATCGAACAACGACAATTCCCCAAAAAACTCCCCCGCCGGCAGCACCGTCAATGTCTTCTCGCTCCCTTTGATCATCTGCCGCACCCGGACCTCGCCTTCGATGATCAGAAACATCGAATCCCCCGGGGCATCCTGCTTCACAATCACCTCCAACGGCTTTACCCGCCGCATTCCCAGGATGTTCCCGACCCGTTCCAATTGCTCGGCGGTCATCGCACCCAGCACTTTCACGCGCCACATGTCCTCCATGGCAACCCCACTGAACACCGCCGCCCCCCCGCCGCCCGTCACCGCTTCGAACGCCTCCAGCAACTCCGGCATCGCCCCCGCCTTCCGCCACGAATCGGCTGCGAACGAAAGCACCCAATTACCCGGCCCAACCCGACCCTCCCGCGCCCACTCCTTCAAGCCCGGCAAATCCACCGGACCATATGCCACTCCATCATCCCCCACCGCGAGATAGGCCCGTTCGGGATCCACTTTTAACCGCGCCTCCTTGAACAACGAGCCAAAGAAATTGGACAGGTCCACCTCCAGCACCTCGAGATAACCCAGCACCCCCTTCCACCGGTCGTTGTCACTCCGAATCCGCCGCGCCATCGTGCGGATGACCGCCAGCAGGAATGGAACCACCGTCCACGGCGCGCGCTCGGCGATGCTCTTGAGCGCCCCACCATCCAGTTCCAGAATCGTGGAATCCACGTTGGTTACCACCTCCGCCGAACGCGGCGAGTGATCCAGCATCGCCAGTTCCCCAAAGAAATCCCCCGTCCCCAGCGTCGCGAGAATCTTTTCCCGACCGTTCAAGAACCGCCGCACCCGTACCTCACCCCCCAGGATCAGGAACATCGAATTCCCCGGCATGTCCGCCTTCACCACCGAGACAAACTGCTTCAGCTCCAAAAACCGCATCGCCGTCGCCAACTCAAGGATCTGCTCGTCGGTCATCGTCCCGAGAATGCGAATCCGCCGCAACATCCCCGGCGTGATCCGCTCCGGGATGCCCGTCGGCACGACAGCCGCCGCCTCGCTCCCCGGGCCGGCCAACCACTCGGTCAATCCCGGCAGATCAAATGCCCGGCACCACCCATCCGCCTCGACCCGGTAAATCCAGCTTTCGCGCGTGACCAATCCCTCGCGCAACCACTCCGCCAACGCCGCCAGTTCAACCGGCCCATAAAGCAGGTTGTCGTGCGCCAGCACCTTGTAAGTGGATTGGGTATCATCCGCCACAGCC
>CAZUUP010000376.1:1431-4558 GCA_964623105.1 uncultured Akkermansia sp. | reverse complement strand
GTTCCCCGCCCACATTGGCCCGACCGCACCCCGCGGTCACATCTGCTCAGTCGTCTCGATGCCCAGCACCTCCAACCCCTGCTTCAGAACCCGCGCAGCCGCCTCACACAGCGCCAACCGCACCGCGCGCTGCGCCTCCGAACCTTTCAACACCGGGCATGCCTCGTAAAACCTCCCAAAATGCCCCGCCAGCTCGAACAGGTAATTGCAGAGATAATTCGGCCGACACTCCTCCGCCACCGTCTCCAGCGTCAGTCCAAAATTCAGCAAATGCTTCAACAACCGCATCTCCTCCGGCTCCGTCAATTCCAGCGCGCCACCCGGCGCCGCAGCCATCCCCGCCTTCCGGAAAATGCTCCGGATTCGCGTGTACGCGTATTGCAGATAAGGCGCCGTGTTGCCCTCCAACGCCAGAATGCGATCCCAGTCAAATTTGTAATCGCTCTGCCGGTTCGGCGCCAGGTCGGCATACTTCACCGCGCCAATGCCCACGATCCTCGCGATCTCCCGCCGCTCCGCCTCCGGCAGCTCCGGGTTCTTGCCCGTGACCACCTGAAACGCCCGCTCTTCCGCCTCGTCCAGCAAGTCCGTCAACTTGACCGTGTCGCCCGCGCGCGTCTTGAACGGCTTCCCGTCCGGTCCCAAAATCGACCCGAACCACACATGGACCAGCTCCACCTTCACCTCCGGACGCCAGCGCCCATACGCCGCAAAAATCTGCCGGAAGTGCAACTGCTGCCGGCCATCCGTCACATACAGGATCTGATCCGGCTGCCACGTCCGCACCCGATAATCCAGCGTTGCCAGATCCGTCGTCGCGTAATTGAAACCCCCATCCGTCTTCTGGATCAGCGCCGGATTCGGCTGCCACTTGCCGTCCCGCGAAATCAGGAACGGATCGTCCTTTGGCGGCAGCACACCATCACTGAAGATGGCCGTCGCCCCGTCACTCTCCCGCGCAATCCCCCGGCTTTTCAACTGCTCCACCGTCTCCCGCAGCCATGGATTGTAAAAACTCTCCCCCAGCGTGTGATCAAACTTCACCCCCAGCCGGCCATAAACCGTGTCGAACTGCCCCTGCGACAACGCTTGCATCTCCCGCCAGATCCGCAGGTTCTCCTCGTCGCCCGCCTGCAATTTCACCAACTCCTGCCGCGCCGCCTCCAGCGTCGCCGGCTGCTCCTCGCACTCCGCGTTAATGGCGCGATACAACCGCTCCATCTCGCCAATCGGATCCCGCTCCACCGCCCCCCGGTCCAGCATCCGCTTCCAACCCACCAGCAATTTCCCAAACTGCGTACCCCAGTCGCCAATATGATTGTCCGTCACCACCCGGTGCCCCAGCAAACGCAGCGTCCGCGCCAGGCAATCCCCCAGGATGGTCGAACGGATGTGCCCGACATGCATCGGCTTGGCCACGTTGGGTGAACTGAAATCAATCACCACCGTCCGCGCCCGCCGTGTCGGCTCGAAGACATCCGCCTTTCCGCCCGCCAGCGTCCCCAGCACCTTCCCCAACGCCGCCGTCCGCAGATGAAAGTTGAGAAACCCCGGCCCCGCCACCTCCACCTTCTCGCACCACTCACTCACGTCCAGTTTCGCAATCACGTCCGCGCCCAGTTTGCGCGGATTCAACTGGCGCGCCTTCGCCACCGCCATCAATGCACTCGTCTGGTAATCGCCAAACTTCGCATCCGGGCACGGCCGGATCAGGATCGATTCCAACCGCACATCCGGCAGCACCGCGGCCACCGCCTCCTGCAATCGGGTTTCAAGAAAACGAAAAAGCATGGGGAAAATCTGAATTCAACCTTCAATTTTGCGGCCGCCGCCCGCCGCCCCGCCGCCGCACACTGCCCTACTTCTTACCGCCGGGCGAAGCTATCACCGTCAACATGCTCTCCGCACTCGGAGCATCCATCAAGGCCTGCCGGTATTCCTTGTTGTGCAGCAATTTGGCAATGTCCGCCAGCGTCTTCAAATGCCGCTGAAACTGCCCCTGCGGCACCAGAAACAGCATCACCAACTGCACCGGCTGATTGTCGAGCGCGTCAAAATTCACCCCCGTCTTTGACCGCCCAAACGCACCCATCACATCATTGATCAAATCAGTTGACGCATGGGGAATGCCCACCCCGAACCCGATCCCCGTGCTCATGCTCATCTCCCGCTTGCGCACCACCGCCGTCACCGCCTCGCGGTTCTCCGCCTTGATCTTCCCCGACTCCACCAACCGGCCGATCAATTCATCGATGGCTTCCCATCGCGTCGAAGCTTTCATCTCAGGGATGATCTGCTCTTTCTGGAGAATGTCGCCCAGCGTCATAAAAACGAGTGCGCGCATTTCGCCCGAAGCATCTTCGCAATTCAAGAGCTAATTCCCCCGGCGCTGCTATTTCGTGCAAATCTCTCCCTCACTCTCATCCGGAGCCACTCTCCACCTCAATCATTGATCCCGAAGCCTCGATATGGCTGAGCCTCGATGCTCGCCTCCTCGACCAGCTTGCCCACCGGCATACCCCCGGTCGTGGCAGAATCCCCCGCCTCCGAACACAGCGGCACCATGCGTGACCAGCCATCCACACCTCCACAGAAGAAATCCAGATTCCCCGCCACCGCCACCTGCCGCAGACACGCAACCACCGGCCCCGCCGGCATCCGCCCACCGAACCCGTCGTCCAACAATGCCACCAAGGCCTGTTCCCCCGCCGCATCGCGCTGCCGCAGTCCATCGACCAGTCGCCGCACCCCCGCCGGCATCGCCCGCTGCCCATGGGCCGCCACGATCACCACATCGACCACGTCAATTTCGTTGCAGGCCAGCCGCCAGCACATCGGCACCAGCAACTCGGCGAACGACCAGCTCTGCGATTCCACCTCCCACTCCACCCCGAGACTCGACTCGATCCGCGCCAGTGCCCGCTCCGCCCGTCCCCGCGTAACGGCATCCTCATAGACAACCAGCACACGGCACACGGCGACCTCGGGCAGCGCCGGCAACTGGGCAGGAGCAGTTAGGTGCATAAACAGGAGTGTCGTCCATCCGCCCATCCACGCAATGGCAACCAGCCCGAATCGTGAGCTAGGAAGAATTCCTAAGCCCCGTAAGGGCGGCACCCGCCTCCAT
>CAZUUP010000376.1:0-1331 GCA_964623105.1 uncultured Akkermansia sp. | reverse complement strand
TGAACTGCACCGCGAAGCCGCCCTGCCACACTCACCCCCGCTGGCACTTCGGACAGTAAAAAGTGCTTCGCGCCGCCTGCACCATCCGCACAATCTTCCCACCACACCGTCGGCACTCCTTCCCCGCCCGGTCGTAAACCAGCAACCGCTCGTCGTAAAAACTCCCCGCCCCCTCCGCCCCGCCAAAATAAAACAAGCCGTCCTTCGCCTCCCTGCCCGCCCAGTCCAGCGGCAACGTGCTCCCGCACTCGATTGCCTCCCGCAACACCTCGCGAATTGCCGCATGCAGCCGCACCACCTGCGCCATTCGCAACCGCCGCGCCGCCACCCGCGGCGAAATACCCGCCCGAAACAACGCCTCGCTCGCATAAATGTTTCCCACCCCCGCCACCAACGATTGGTCCAGCAGCTTCACCTTGATCGCCTGCCGCGAACGCCCCAATGCACCCGCAAAAACCGCCGGTGAAAACGATTCCTCCAACGGCTCCGGCCCCAGGCCCGCCAACGAAGACGCATCCAGCGTCAGTCGCCCGAAATACCGCGTGTCCTCGAACACAAACCGCTCGTCGCCCAGATCCAGCACCACCGCCGCATGCCGCGCCAGCGCGCCACCCCGCGGTTCCACATACATCCGGCCGGTCATTCCCAGATGCCCCACCAGCAACCGCCGCCCGCCCCACCCAACCCCCACCATGTGAAACAGCAGGAACTTTCCCCGCCGCTCCAACGCCTCAAATCGCGCCCCCACCAGCGCCCGCCGCAAAGCCGCCGTCGTCGTGGGCTCCACCACCAACCGCCGCCGGACTTCCACTCCATGGATCTCCCGCCCTGCCAGTCGCGGACGCAAATGGCGGACCAACACCTCGACTTCCGGAAGTTCTGGCACAACGAAAAAACGCCCAACGAAATACCATTACACCACCACCGAACCATCCCCACCGCCACCGGCTCACCAGTCCCCACCAGCCACTCAACCGTATCGAAACGGTTTTTCCAACGGAAACGAATTGGGCAGATGCCGCACTTCGTTCACCTCACCGTCAACCAGCAGCACCTCCACGATGTCGAACCGAAATCGCACCTGCGGATGTTTCAGCCGCTTCAAATACGCCAGCGCCGTCCGCGACAACCGCCGCCGCTTTGCCGCGTCCACCGCCGCCGCCGGCCGCGCCCACTCTTCCGAAGACCGCGTCTTGACCTCCACAAAGACCAGCCCGTCACCGTCCCGGAAAACCAGATCGATGTCCCCGTGCTCCGACCGGTAGTTCGCCACCAAAAACTTCAATCCCGTCCGCTCGAGGTGCCGCCTTGCCGCCGCCTCCCCCGCCGCA
>CAZUUP010000375.1:0-6231 GCA_964623105.1 uncultured Akkermansia sp. | reverse complement strand
CCCTCCGCTCGCGCCGCGCTCTCCGCCCGCCCCGCCACCCCCAGCGGCTCCCGCCAGCGCTCCCCCTCCCACCCATGCTCCAACGCCTGGTTCTCCAGCCAGTCAATCTCTCGCTCCTCCACCCCCGTCAGCCCCGTCTTCAAAGCCCCAAACCAATCCTCCCGCCGCCACCCAAACGCCGCCACCCGCAACGCAAACCGCGTCAACTCCGCCATCGGATGATGCGCCACCGCCTCCCGCTGATCCAAAAAATACGGAATCTCATACCGCGTAAACACCCGCCGGATCACCCGGTCATAGCCCCGCATCTGCCGCACCAGCACCGCGCAATCTCGATACCGCCCGCCCTGCCGCACCCAACCCAGAATTTCCCGCGCCGCCAACACCGCCTCCCCCTCCGGATTCCCGCATTCATACACCGCCAACTCTTCCCCCCAACTGTCCGCCCCGCCCCCATACACCCGTCCCGCCGCCCACCCCCGCTCCAGATGCCCCAACACCGGACGCCCTGCAAACCGTCCCCGCTCCGCCACCCGCGCCAGTTCCTCCACCACTACCTCGCAACCCGCCTCCGCCGCCACCCGCGCGTGACACTTCCGAAACGTCTGCGCCACCACCGACCACGTCGAAAGCCACCCCGGCTCCTCCACCGGCCGCCCCTCCAGACAAAACGCCACCGTCGCCCGTTCGCAAAACGGCGCCAGCGTCGCGAGCAAATCCACCTCCTGCGGCGTCATCTCCGCAAACCCATCCAGCCACAACCCCCCCAGCTTTACCGGCACCTCCGCCCCGCGGTCCGCGCCCGCCACGTCCCGTAACAACTCCGTCGCCACCGCCAGCACCTCGCTCCCATCCCGCAACCCCTGCCCCCGCAACCACCGCTCATACGCCCGCAAAATCAACGCAAAATCATGCAGCTTGTCCCCCAACACACCGCCCAAACCCTCCGCCACCTCCCCCAGCCGCGCCGGCGACAATTGATGCCGCTGAAAATCCCGCAACAACCCGCTCAACTGCGCCGCAAATCCCGGCAGCCGCGCCGTTGCCCGGAACAACCGCAGCTCCCCGTGATGCCGCGCCAGCAACGCCCGCAACACCATCAGCCGCCCATCCTCCCCCAACAGCCGCAGCGCCTCCCCCGCAAACTCCTCGATGATGAACTCCGCCAGCCGCTCAAACGACACAATCATCAGCCGCGTAAATCCCTCCAGCCCGCCGCCACCCAGCAACTGCCGCTCCAATTGAAACGTCGCCTGCTTCGGCGCCAGCAACACCAACGGCAAACCCACCGGCGACCGCCGCAACTCGGTCCGGATCTCCTCCAGACAACGATGCGTCTTCCCACTCCCCGCCGGCCCCAGCAGAAATCGCGCTTGCACGGCGCCATTTTTCCCCAACCTCCGTCCCCCCCGCAAAACAAATCCCCCGGCGTGTCTCACTCACCCGCCGTCGCGGGGAAGTGGATGCCCGCTGTCAGCGCCAACCTCCACGATCCCATTCGTAGCGCCGATTCGCCCGCGGCAGGTAAAGCTATTCCTGCCAACCGCGGTCTCGGGGTTACCATCCGTGAACCTTGCCGTGCCGGAAAGTTTCCGCGCCTGCGCCTCAGGGCGCTGCGGTCGGCGACTCGACGGTCGCGGCTGGGCGTTGCGTCCAGATGTAGCGAAACATGAGCACGCGCAGCGCGGCCGTGAGCGGGATGGCGAGGATGCCACCCAGAATGCCGCCCAGAAGCGTCGTGCCGGTCATGACCGCGAGGATGATGGCCAGGGGATGCAGGCCGACACGGTCGCCGAGGATTTTTGGGGAGATCACCAGCCCCTCCAGCGTCTGCACCACCGCGAAAACGCCCAAGACCCCGAGGGGATGCCAGAGGTCGCCGTATTGCACAAATGCCAGCAGCAGGGCGGCCACGCAGGTGGTGATGGCGCCGAGGAACGGAATCATGGTGAGAAGGGTGGCCATGACGCCCAGAAGGAAGGCACCTTGCAGGCCAATGGCGACGAAGCCGATGGTGTACAGGATGCCGTCGCAGACCGCGACCAGCAACTGGCCGCGAAAAAAGGCAATCAGATAACCGTTGATGGCGTCGAGGACGAAGACCAGTTCCTCCTTGAAGCGGGAGTCGCGGACGGGGAGGTAATCGGTCCATTGGGCGGCGATGCCGCGCTTTTCCATCAGGAGGTAGAAGGCGTAAACCGGAATGAGGGCCAGACCGGCGAAGACTCCGATGAGGGAGGCCGCGCGCGACAGCTGATCAAGGAACCACTGGCCGATCTTGGGGAGGGTGCCGCCGAGCCATTTGGTGACGCTGGCGAGGGTTTTGTCGTCGATGGTCGGATGCCACTTGCCCTCCGCGGGCGTGGCGGCCGGGGCGTTGGTCGCCGGGCGAGGATTTGGCGCGACTGGCGCGGCATTGGTGCTGGCGGCTTCACCGTGGCCGGCCGGGAAAAAGCGGCGGAAAACTTCCGGCGGATGCTCGATCCAGCCTTCGATGCGCAGTTGGAGGCGATGGGAGTAGGCCGGGATCTTGGCGGCGAGTTCGCGGGTTTCGACGACGATTTGCGGGACGATGCTGGCGGCAACCCCGGCCAGCAGGGCGCAGGCGGTCACGCCGACGAGGATGATGGCACGGGCGCGCGGTATTTTTCTGGCCTCCAGCCAGTCCACGACGGGATCAAGGACGTAGGCGACGACGACGGCGACCGCCAGCGGCCAGAGGACGGGCGAGAGAATTCCCAGGACCCGGCCGAGACCCCAGATGAGGGCTACGACAAGTACCACCACTGTGGCCACGGCCAGCCCGGTGAGGGCGAACCAGATGATCCGGGATTGGGTGGGAGTCGGAGGTGGAAGGTTCATCCCTGGCCGAGTTTGCGGGATTTGTCGGCGGCGGCACGGACGGCGTTGATCAGGGCGGCGCGGACACCGCCCTTTTCCAGTTCGTGCAGGCCCTCGATGGTCGTGCCGCCGGGGCTGGTCACCATGTCTTTGAGCGCGCCCGGGTGCTGGCCGGTGGCGATGACCATGCGGGCGGCACCAAGCAGGGTCTGGGCGGCGAGGCGGGTGGCCGCGTCGCGCGGCAGGCCGGCGGCGACCCCGCCGTCGCTCAGGGCTTCGATCATGAGGAAGGCGTAGGCCGGTCCGCTGCCGCTCAGTCCGGTGACGGCATCGAGCAGGGATTCCTTGAGCTGGAACGCAAGGCCGACGGCGCCAAAAAGGCGGTGGGCGAGCTGGGCGTCGGCCGGGGTGGCGGCCTTGCCCGGGGTGAAGCCGGTGGCGGAGGCGCCAACGAGCGCGGGCGTGTTGGGCATGACGCGAATCACGCGGGCGCCGTCCGGCAGCGCGTTTTCAAGGCGGGCGAGGGTGACGCCGGCGGCGATGGAGATGAGCAGGTGCCGGGGTTGAAAGGCGGGACGGATTTCCGCCAGCACGGCGGCGACCTGGTCGGGTTTGACGGCGAGAATGAGGACGTCCGCCGCGCCCACGACTTCGAGATTGGAGGCGGTGGTGCGCGCCTTGGTGTCGCTGGCGAATTGGTTGCGGGCGGTTTCGTAGATGTCGCTGGCAGTCAGTTGGTCGGGGGTAAGGAGGCCGCCGTCGATGAAGCCTTTGGCGAGGGCCCCGGCCATTTTACCCGCGCCGAGGAATCCGATGGAGAGTGGCGAATTTGGCACGGCGGGTTTGTAGCATCGGGGGGAGGCCGGGGGAAGGGGTAAAAATGGCGTTCGGTCCCGGTACCGGCGGCGGCCGCGAGGGATTTCAATGCGGGATCGTGGGGGAGGGCGCGGCGTCGTTTCAGTGCGGCAGCCCGAAAACGAAGTAGAACAGGCAGGCCAGTCCGAGTGCCACCGAGCCGGAATTCAGTTCCTTCGCCCGCCCGGTGGCCAGTTTCAGCAGCGGATACGCGACCAGTCCGGCGGTGAGTCCGTTGGCGATGTTGTACGTGAAGAGCATCATGGTGATGGTGAGGAACGCGGGCACCGCTTCGGTCAGGTCGGTGAAGTCGATGTTGCGCACCGCACCGATCATCATCGCGCCCACCATGATCAGCGCCGGACCGTAGGCGTAGCGCAGGTGTTGCAAGGGTTCGAGCAGCGGCAGGAAAAACAGGGAAAGCGCAAAGAGCCCCGCGGTGGTGACGGCGGCCAGGCCGGTGCGCGCGCCCTCCCGGATGCCGGTGGCCGATTCGATGTAGGCACCGCTGGTCGAGGTGCCAATCAGCCCGCCAAACATGCACGTGGCGGCATCGACCAGCATGGGCTTCTCGAGTTCCGGGAAATCCCCGCGCTCGTCGAGCATCTGCCCGGCGGCTCCAACTCCCATCAGCGTGCCGAGCGTGTCCAGGAAGCTCATGAGGAAAAGCGTCAGCAGGACGGGCAGGAAGGCGGGTTGCAGCACTCCCGCGACGTCGAGTTTCAGGGCGACCGGGCCAAGGGTGTAATCTCCCGTGAACGGCATCGCCAGCCAGCCCTTGGGTGCGCGCCCGTGGCCGGCGAGAAAACCCAGCGCGGCCGTGCCCACGATGCCCAGGAGGATGGCGCCGCGTATGCGCCGCGCGAGCAGCACGGCCATGAGCAGCGAGCCGGCGATGGCCAGGAGCACCTGCGGGTCGCGGAAATTCCCGATTTTCACCGGCACATCCGGTGTGCGCAGCAGGCCGGTGCCTGCGATGGTGAGCGCGGGGGCGGGCAGACCCGCGACGAAGCTGGTTACGATGCCGGTTTCGTAAAGCCCGATGAAGGCGAGGAACAACCCGATGCCGGCAGCAAAGCTGTGCTTCATACTGGGCGATACGGATTTCGCGAGCCACGACCGGACCCCGATTGCCGTCAACAGCAGGAATGCCAGCCCGCTCAGGAAAACGGCCCCCAGCCGTTGCTGCCAGCCGATGCCCATGGCGGCGAGGCCGAACGCAATGAAGGCGTTCTCGCCCATGTAAGGTGCCACGGCAATGGGTCGGTTGGCCCACAGTCCCATCAACAGGCAGCCGAAGACGGAGGTCAGGATCGTAGCCACGGTGCCGGGGCCGGTGGGAATGCCGGCAAAGCCCAGAATCGCCGGATTCACCACGATGATGTAGGCCATGGTGATGAACGTGGTGGTGCCGCCGAGGATTTCCAGTCGCACCGTGGAGCCGCGTTCGCGCAGGCGAAAAAACTTTTCGATCACCGGTGGAGGCTAGGATACCTGTGGCACCGGCTCAAGGTTGGAGGCGGCCGGGAAACGGAGTTTGACAATTCCGAGTGCGCACGGCACGAAGGCTTTGGTCCCAGACAATTCTCGACGCTTCATGGAAACGAAAAACACTGGTCTCGGGGTGGTCGCCGTGCTGGCCATCATTGGTTCGCTGGTTTACCTCTATTTCACCCAGTTCGCCTCCGGTCCGAAGGTAAACTTGAAGCCCTTCGAGAACTTGGGATACGTTGTCGGAGAGGAGACCGCCAAGCTGATCAACAACCAGGGACGCGTGGTGGTCATCACCGAGGTGTTTGAGGCCTTGAAGAGTCCGAACACGGAGATGCAGGTCAAGGGCTTCAAGCTCGCCGTGGAGAAGGCCGGCGTGCAGATCAAGGACCTCAAGGAATTCAAGCGGCCGATGGAGCAGGATCCCCAGCACTGGCCCGAGGGGCAGGCGGGGCGGTTCGTGAACATGGTCGATGGTGCCAGCGCCGCGGTGCTGTTCGTCAGCCTGCCGCAGAGCCTGACGCCGGACGACATCGCGGCGCTCAAGGAGAGCAAGACCAAGCTGATCTTTGTCACCGGACAGTCCCCGCTCCTCAAAAAGCTGTTGCTGGAAGGCGCGATCGCCATGGGCATCGTGAACCGTTTCCCGCCCAAGCCGGCACCGGGCGGCAGCGAGACGGCGCGCCAGTGGTTCGACCGCGTGTACATGGTGGCCAAGCCCGGGGCGTTGGGGGAATTGCAATGAACCCGGAAAGCCACCTTTCCGTTTTCCGGTGAAAGCCCCGGCGTCATCGCTCCGGAAACTGCCCCTGGCGGTGGTGTTTGCCCTCGTGGCGCTGGTCTCCGTGGCGCAGTTCCGGGGCGAGGGCTGGCTGCCCAATGCGGATTCGGTCAAGACCGCGCGCGAGGTGGAGTCCCACAGCACCGGCACCCCGATGTGGACCAACAGCGTGGGCTTCGAGCGCGACACCTTCACCTTTGCCCGGATCCGGTTTCACCGCGCTCCCTACGGCACCCGGAGTGGCGGCAACTGGCATACCGATT
>CAZUUP010000374.1:0-6236 GCA_964623105.1 uncultured Akkermansia sp. | reverse complement strand
CGACCAGTCGGCCCGGCGCAGAAAGCGGCGACGAGTCGCCGCACTCCAAAGCGCTCCGCGCCGTCTCCCAGCGCGCGGCGCAGACGCTCAAGTGGGTGACCGTAGGTAAGCTCGGCCTCCTCACCATCGCCCTCGACCACCTCACGCTGGGCCGCGCCGCGCTCTACGCGGCGATTCTGGACGGGAGCGCGGCGTTCACGCCGCTGAGACTGGGTGAAGAACAGCGGCGAGACGCCGCTGCCACTTTGGACGCCGCCGTGTCTGGCCTCCGCCGCGCCGGCCAGCAGCACATGCTCGTCCTCGGCCTCCTGACCCGCGCCTGGCTGCGGTTTCTCACCGGCACTTGCACCGGCCCCGAGAGCGCGCAGGCGGATTTGGACGAAGCCTGGGAAATCGCCGAGCGCGGCCCCATGCGCCTCTTCCTGGCCGACATCCACCTTCACCGCGCCCGCCTCTTCTTCCGCGAAGCCAACTACCCGTGGGAATCCCCCGCCACCGACCTCGCCGCCGCCCGCAAACTCATCGAGCAATGCGGCTACGGTCGTCGGCAGGCAGAACTCGAAGACGCCGAGCGCGCCATCCTTGCCCGTTAGCCGACGACGAGCGGAAGTTCATTTTCAGCCCGGAGGGCGACCGAAAATCGCCCACCGTTTCAAGCAAACGCTCGAAAAAACTCGCCAGCTTTCCCCCGCAACCCAAAGCGGACTGACAAGCCAGCCCGGCATCCCTGCCAAATGTCGCCTCGCTGCGTCGCGACAGCCCTTCTTTCCCGACCGGATTCAATAATCCGCAATCGAACCATCCGGCAGTCGTCCGCGCGTGGGCCACTCCGGGACGATCGGCAGCTTCGCCAGTTCTGCCAGACGCTCCTCGTTCACCTCGCACCCCAGCCCCGGAGTCTGCGGCAGCGACGCATAGCCGTCCTTGTCCACCGACCAGCTTTTCCGGATGAGATCCTTCGGCGTGATGCTCGGGTAATACTCGTGGATGAGAAAAAGCGCGACCGAAGCGCTGACGTGCAGACTGGCGCTCATCGCGAGGTCCGTGGTGACGCTGTGCGGCGCGAGCGGCGCAAAATAGGTTTCCGCCAGCGTGGCCATCTTGCGCAGGGCGCTGATGCCGCCCGTGTGCGCACAATCCACCTGCACGATGTCGCCAACACCGGCCGTCAGGTAGGGCAGGATTTCCCAGATGGTCCGGGCCTGTTCGCCAATGGCGAACGGGATGGCGATGTGCTGTTTCAGCCGCTTGAACACCTCGATGTTTCCGGGGACCGCCGGTTCTTCGAGGTAGAGTACGTCGTAGGGCTTCACCGCCGCCGCCAACTGGATGAGAAACGGCGGCGGCAGCGCGCAGTGGGCGTCGAACATCACCACGCCATCGGGGCCGACGGTCTTGCGCGCCTGCTCGATCGATTTGACGTGCCGGTCAATCTCCGCGGGCGTGCCGGAAAACGGCATTGGCCCGGCCCCCACTTTGGTGGCCTTGGCGGAAGGATAGACGCGAACTTTGTTCCGCGCCGGCCCGCCCAGCAACCGGTACACCGGCACGCCCCACAGCTTCCCCGTGATGTCCCACAGCGCCATGTCGATGCCCGCCAGTGTGTGAACCATGAACGGCCCGCCCCGGATGTCGCGATGCGAGCGATAAATCTTCTGCCAGAGGTACTCGATGCGCGTGGGGTTTTCGCCATCAAGAAGTTCGAAGAGCGAGCGGGCCAGCAACGCAGCAACATTCGGTTCCAATTGCGAAATCTCGCCCCAGCCGGTGACGCCCTGGTTGGTTTCGAGTTTGAGGAATACCTTCCGCCCCACCGGCGTGGCCGTGAGCCGGGTGATTCGGATGCGGCTGGCGGTGTCCGCCACGTTGGCGGCCGGATTGGCCTCCGCAGACACGGCGTCATTGAGGGCCGCATTGGCGGCGCTCATCGCGCTGACCGTGGCGAGCCATTGGCGGCGATTGAACATGGCGGAAAAACTCGTGCTTCGTCCGGACGGTGGCGGTTCACAGGCGGGCCGTCAATACAGGTATCCCATGTCGGCCGCGCCGCCGCCCGCGTGCCGGGGAACCGGGGAAGAAGTTTTCCCTCGAAAATCCCGCTGTACGGGCCTATTCTCCGCCGGTTGTATGAACTTTTTGCTCACTCCTCTGCGGCGATTGATGTCCAGTTTGCTGGGTCCGCCAACGGATAAACTGACCCGCGGGCAGTTGGTGGGGCTCTATCTGGAGACCAACAACAACCGGGCGGATTACGCATCGCGCGGTTCCCGGGTGCGCACCCGCCGTGACGGCAAGTTCAGTCAGACCCGCGCCCGTCGCTGAGCCTTGCGTCCTCGGAACACTGCTCGGCAGCACCCGACCCCGGCCTTCCTCCCCGTCGCACTGCGTTGCCCTACTTCCCCTCCAACCCCTTCAGATACGCCAGGATCAACTCTGGCAGATCACTGCTGTAGCCCCCCTCGAGCACGTTGAAAACCGGCACCCCCAGCTTCCGCATCGTCTCCCCCAGCCAGTGGTAATCCTCCGCCTCCAGTTGCTGCTGGCATAACGGATCCCGCTTGTACGCGTCAAATCCGGCTGACACCCCGACCATGTCCGGCTTGAACCGCTGCATCTCTTCCAGCGCCCGCACCGCCACCGCCCGCCATTCCAACCGCGGCGTCCGCGGAGCCACCGGGTAATTGTGGCAATTGTCAAAACTCTTCAGCCCCGTCCCCGGATACGCCGGGTGCTGGTGAATCGAAAAGAATGCGCATCCCGGCTGCTGATGCAAAATCGCCTCCGTCCCGTTCCCGTGATGCACGTCGAAATCGAATACCGCGACCTTCTTCACCCCCGCCGCCCGCGCCTCCAGCACCGCTGTCGCGATCGAATTGAAATAGCAAAAACCCATCGCCCGGTCCCGCGTCGCGTGATGCCCCGGCGGCCGCAGCAGGCTGAAGTTCGTCTCGCCCTTCCGCGCCAACGCCAGCGCCTGCAGCGCACCGCCCACCGACCGCCGCGCATGCGCGTTGATGTCTGGATAGGCCGGCGTATCCCCGTCAAAAAATTTCGCCACCGCCACCTGCTTGATGTGATCCGCAAAGTGCGCCCGCGCCAACGAGGTGTCCTCCACCGTTAGCGGTTCCACCCAACTGATCGGCACCTCGTCCTGCGCCCGCAGCCTTGCCAGCGTGCGACTCACCCGCTCCGGTCGCTCCGGATGTCCCGCCTGCGAATACCCCGTGCACCGCTCATCCGTGATGATCTTCATGATTGCTCGTTCCAATTAGAAACCCCTCCCTTCGAATTGGCAACCCTCCCCGGCCCGCGCCCGCCGAATCTGCGCCGACGAACTTTGCCCGCAACAAAAGCCGACACCGCTCAGGACGGAAAGGCGCGGCGTCCCGGTCGCGCCGCCCCAAAGCTCCCGGGACTCCGCCTTCCTCTCAATTCGTCTTCCCCGCCGCCGCAGTCGCAGCGGTCTCCGGCGGACTGAACGCGGCGATGCTCTGGCCGTTCTGCCCGTTCCACACGCGCAGCACGCCATCCTGCCCACCGGCGACCACGACCTTGCCGTCCGGCTTCACCGCCGAGGCGTACACGAAATCCGTGGCCCCTGCGAACGTCCGCACGTCGCTGCCCGCCTCGCTCACCAACCGCACCTTGCTGTCGCCCCCCGTCGTGAGGAACTGATCCGTGACACCGACGAAAACAATCGAGGTGGCCTCCTTCGTGAAGCCCGCCACCGTGCGCTTTACCTCGCCGGTTTCCAGGTTCCAAATCTTCACTGCGTTGTCCGCGCCGGCGCTGACCAGCGTCCGCCCGTCCCGCTTCCAGCTCACCCCAAGCACCTGATGAGTATGGCCCTCGAAGGACTTCACCAGCTTCCCGTCGGCGACCGTGAATACTTTGACAAACTTGTCCGCCGCCCCCGACGCCAGCAGCGTGCCGTCGCGCGAGAACTCCACGCCCAGCACGGCGTCGCTGTGCGCGTTCTTGACCTCGCGCACCAACTGTCCTGTCGCCGGATTCCAGATCTTCAATTCGCCCGAACGCGACGGCTCGCCACTGCCGGACGCCAGCGATTTCCCGTCAGCACTGAACGCCAGCGCGTTAACCCGGCCCACGAGCGGCGATTCGCCGGAACTCGATCCAATCGTCCGCTCCAGCTTCCATTCCGGCATCAAGTTCCAAACAATCAACTTCTTGTCCGCCCCCCCGGAAACCAGGGCTCCGTCCTTGCTGAAGGCCACCGCCGACACGGCCCCGGCATGACCCTTGAAATTCTCGAAAGCCGCCCCGGTCTCGGCGCTCCACGTGCGCACCGTCTGGTCGTCACCCGCCGTCGCCAGCGTCTTGCTGTCCGGAGAAAACGCGATCGCCCGGATGTTCTTCTCCGCGTCCGCGACCGTCTTCTTTGCCGCCGTCACCGCCGCATCAGCCGACTTGACCGCCGCCTCCGCCTTCACAATCGCCGCCTTGGTCGCCGTCACCTTTTCCTCCGCCTTCTTCGCGGATTTGTCCGCCAGTTGCTGCTGTTCCTCGGCGTTCGTGTATTTCTTCACTTCCATCTCCGCGTCCACAAAGGTCTTGTTCGCCTTGGCGAGTTTGTCCGCGGCCTCCTTCTGCTTGGCGGTGGCCTCCGTCAGGGTTTTCTCCGCCGCGGCCTTGGCTTCGTTGGCGGTCTTGAGTTTGGCGGCCAGCTCGGCGACCAGCTTGTCGGCGGCAACTTTCTCCGCGTCCTTGGCCTTGGCCGCCTTTTCCGTGGCCGCCTTGGAATCCGCTTCCATCGCCGCCGCGGCCTTTTCGGCTGCTTCCTTGGCATCCGTGGCTTTCTTCACGGCAGCCGTGGCCTCCATCGCGGGTTTATCGGCGGCGGCCTTTTCTTCCATGGCTTTGGCCAACGCCTTCTTTTTCTCGGGCAGGGTTTTCTCGAGAGCCGCCTTTTCTTCGGCCGCCTTCTTGGCCGCTTCCTGCTCCTTCTTCAAACTGTCCTCCGACGCCTTCAACACGCCCTTCTGATAAGTCACCTCGCTGGCAGCAAACTGCGCCTCGCGCTCGACCGCCGCAGCCGCGTCGTTCACCAACCGGTCCCCCTTGATGTCAGCAATCGCCTTTCCGTCCGGCAGGCTCCACAGCTTGGCCACCGCATTCGTCAACCCGATCGACGCGAAAACCTTCCCGTCCGGCCGCACCGCCAACCCGGCCACCGGACCGCCATGCGTCACCTGCTTGGCAGACTGCCCGCTTTCCACCGTCCAGATGCGCACGCTGGCGTCCGCGCTTCCCGACAGCAGTTGCGCTCCCTCCGCCCCGACCCCCGCGAGCGCGGTCACCGCCTTGGTGTGGCCCTTGAGTTCCTTCCCCGCCGTCACGGCACCCTTTGCCGCTTCGGGCAGCTTCCACAACCGGATCAAATTGTCCGCCCCGCCCGTCGCCACCTGCTTCCCGCCGGAAACCCACGCGACCGCCGTCACTTCATTCGTGGTCGGCACCTCGGCAAACACCGCGCCATCCGCGACCGTCCAGACCTTCGCCTTTTTGTCCGCCGCACCGGAAAGCAACTTCGTGCTGTCTGGCGAAAATTGCAGTCCTGACACCGTGCCGGAGTGCCCCGTCAACGTCCGCGCCTCCTTGCCCGTGCTGGCATTCCACAGCTTGATGTTGTTTCCGTCGGCACTCGCCAGCCACTTCCCGTCCGCGCTCGTCACCAAGAGTTCAACCGCCTTCGCCGCCGCGTTCGGGATGTCGCTTTTGGGCGCGCTGGCAGGCCGCCGCCACAGCTTGATCTCACGGTAACTGCCCGACGCCAGCAACGTCCCGTCCGGACTGAACGCCAGCGAGTAAGTCATGTCACGATGCGCCACGCCGCGCTTGGAGTACAGCTTGTCCTTCATCAACTGCTCGTCCGTCAATCGCGTGACCAGTTCCCCGCTGGGCACGTGATAGACGAAAATCTGGTTGGCCCGGCCGCCCGCCGCGTACTGGCCGTCCTGCGTCAGCGCGACCGCGTAAATCGGATTCAACCCCTCGGGCAGCGGCTGCCACGCAATTGGCTGATTGCCCTTCACTTCCCCCTTGGCCCCCTGCTCGATCCACAACTTCATCAAGCCAAACTCCTGCGGCGTGAGATTGCCGGCCCCCGCCTTGTTCCCCGCCGGCGGCATGACCGGCTTCTTCGTATGCGCCGAGAGCTGCAGCAACAGGCTCTTGTCCGGGTTTCCCGCCACCACCGCCGGCCCCGACTCGCCACC
>CAZUUP010000373.1:0-6252 GCA_964623105.1 uncultured Akkermansia sp. | reverse complement strand
TGGCACCATATCAAGATCGCTGGACAATCGGAGATCGCCGTGAAAAAAACGGTCTTGGCCGCGCCTATTGCGCCGGTTTTGCTTGGGCATTGGAAAAGGGTTACGAGTTCATTCTCGAGATGGATGGGGATTTTTCCCACAATCCCGACGACATCCCGCGCTTCATCGCCGCCGCCCGTGATGCTGATCTGGCGTTGGGTTCCCGCTATTGCAACGGTATCCGGGTCATCAACTGGCCGCTCCCCCGGCTGATGCTCAGCATGGGCGCGGCCAAGTACGTCCGCATCATCACCGGCATGCGTATCAGCGATCCCACCGGCGGCTTCAAGTGCTTCCGGCGCCACGCACTCAAAACCATCGATCTCGACGCCGTACGCTCGAATGGCTACAGCTTTCAGATCGAGTTGACCCACAAGCTCTGGCGGCGGGGGATGAAGATCGTCGAGGTTCCTATCATTTTCACCGACCGTTTCCAAGGCACCTCGAAGATGTCCGGACACATCGTTCGCGAAGCGCTGTTCATGGTCTGGCGTTTGCTTGCCCAAAACGGCTTCCGCCGCTCTCCGCGCAAACCCTGATTCCGCCGAACGCTTGATACAGGCGAAGGCTCCAGATTTGGTTGCTCTCTCATTCGTGCGCCGACCTTCCAAAGCGAAGTACGCGCTCGTCGACGCCCCAGCACTCGCGATCGATCCGCGGCGGTAAAACTTTCCCGCCTAAACCGTAATCGTGCGCGCCCGCGCCAGCACCTTCCAGCGTTCCGCGGCCAGTCCATTGCGCACGACCACGACTTCCGAATGCACCGCGCAGGTCGGGCAGATGTGCCGCGGGACCCCGTAGAGGCAGTCGCCCACCGCGAATTCCCCTGCCCGGGGCGTTTCCAGCACCAGATGCTCCTCGCTCTGCATCACCGCCTTGGCGTCGGGGAGTTGCGGAAAAAAGACCCGCGGATGCGGATTTTCGGCAGCCACCGCCTTGTGCCCGAGATCGAGGCAAAGCCGGTCCGTCCCCGGCTTGCTGATCACGCGGGTAAGCAGCACCGCAGCCACCAGAAACTGCATGTCCGGCAGCATCCGTTCATAGCCAAAATCCCACAGCACACACGTGCCGGGACTGCACTCGGACACCTCTGGATTCTTCGCGTAGAGTGGAAAGGTCGGTGTCCCCCCGGCGAGAATTTTTGGCACCGCCAACCCCAAGCCCTCCAACTCCCGGCGCAAGGCGACCACCGGACGCAGGTTCGCCTCGCACATCGCCGCGCGCACCGCCAGATCCGTCTCGTGATTGTGCCCGTCGTATGCGTGCAAACCCGCCGGTCGCAATCCCGGCGTCGCCGCGATCAACCGGTACAGTTCCACCGCCTTCGCCCCGGGCGCCACCCCGGTCCGGTGCATCCCACAATCCACATCGAGGAATAAATTCAACGTCAACCCGGCGGCGGCAAACGCCTCCCCCAACACCCGGATCGCCTCGGCATCATCGGCAACCGCAGCAAATGTCGTCTGCGGAAACTTTCGCGCCAGCGTGAGCAACCGGTGAACATTGGGGCCGACCGGCTGGTACGCCAGCACGATGTCCGGCGCCCCGCAGTCGGCCACCATTTCCACCTCGGCGATGGTCGCGCATTTGAACTTCGTCACCCCCAGTTGCATCTGGAGCCGGATCACCTCCGGCACCTTGTGCGTTTTCATGTGCGGACGCAGCCGCGCGGGATTCCCGACCAGGGCGATCATCCGGCGGACATTTTCCTCGATGCGGTCCGGATAAAACAACAGGGACGGCGAAGGCACTTCGTCCACGTTCCGCACGACAAACCAAGGGGTTTCCATGGCGCTCACCAATGGCTCACTGGACCTCGAATATCGCCTCGATCTCGACCGCGATATTCCCCGGTAGCGGCCCCATGCCCACCGCGCTCCGGGCACCGATGCCGTTTTCCGTGCCGAACACCTCGGCCATCAATTCGCTGAATCCGTTGATGACCTTCGGATGATCATAAAAATCCGGCGCACTGTTCACCATTCCCAGCGTCTTGATCAACCGCTTCACACGATCCAACGAACCGAGTTCGCTCCGTAACGTCGCCAGAATCGCCAACCCCACCTGCCGTGCCGCCGCCTTTCCTCCCGCCAGGTCCAGATCCGCACCCACCCGGCCCGTGATGACGCTGCGGTCCGGCTTCAACGGCCCATGCCCCGACACGTAGGCCAGCCCATTCACCAGCACCAGCGGCCGATAGACCGCCACGGGTTTCGGCGCGGGGGGAAGTTCAAGCTTCAGTTCAATAATGCGTTTCTCTGCGCTCATAGGATTTGTTTCAGACAGTTGATCTTCGGCCCCGAGAATCCGCCGCCAACCGACACCCGCGCAAGCCTTTTCCCTGCGCCGCTCGCGCTGAATTACCCACCGGAAAACAGAAAATGGCGGCCCGTCTGCTCACGCAAACGGAACCGCCATTTCTCAAAACTACTTGAAAGCTGCCTCAGCCCTGCGCCGCGTTACTCTTCCGGACATACGTGTGCGTCGCGTGTCCGAAAAACGATTCCGCCGCCTCCATCACCGTCTCGGACAGCGTCGGATGCGGATGGATGCACTCGGCAAGATCCCGCGCCGTCGCCCCCATCTCCACCGCCAGCACGCCTTCCGCAATCAGCTCACCCGCCCCATGGCCCACAATGCCGACTCCCAAGACCCGCTCGGTTTCCGGTTCCAAAATCAGCTTGGTCAGCCCGTCCGTCCGGTCATACGTCAATGCTCGTCCCGACGCTCCCCAGGGAAACTTGGCAACCTGAACTGGAATGCCCTTGGCCTGCGCTTCGGCTTCCGTCAACCCGCACCACGCAACTTCCGGGTCGGTGAAGACCACAGCCGGCACCACATGCTCGAATCGGCTGTCCTCACCGACAATGCACTCAACCGCGATGCGCGCCTCCTTGGCCGCCTTGTGCGCCAGCATCAATCCTCCGGCGATGTCACCCACTGCGTAGATCGCCGGGTCAGCCGTTTCCTGCCGGGCATTCACCTGGATGAACCCCTTCTCGTCCCGGACCACCTTCGTGTGCTCCAACCCCATGTCGTCCGAGTTCGGCGAGCGCCCCACCGCCACCAGCACCCGGTCAAACAACTCTTCCCGCCGCTGCCCTGCCAGTTCCGTCTCCACCTTGATCTGCCGGCCGGCCGTGGACATCTTGAGCACCCGCGCCTTCAGGCGGATTTCTTTGAACATCTTCTTCGCCCGCGCCGCCACCGGGCGAACCAGATCGGCATCCGCGCCCGTCAAGATCGACTCCAACGCCTCCACCACCACCACGCTGCTTCCCAATGCCGCATACACCGTCCCCAACTCCATCCCGATATACCCACCGCCCACAATCAACAGATCTTTCGGAATCTCCTCCAGCTCCAACGCCCCGCGCGACGTCATGATGCGCGGATTGCCCAGATCAAAAGCCTTCGGCAACGCCGACCGGGAACCCACCGCCACGATCGCCTTGTCGTAACTGATGAATTGTTGCCCGTGCTCATTCTCCACCCGCAACAATTGCGACCCCTCGAAATGCCCGCGCCCCTGAATAACCTGCACCCCGCGCTTCTGCGCCAGCGCCTTGATCCCGCCGCCCAACTTTTCGAGCACTGACTCTTTCCAACCCCGCAATTGCGCCAGATCCACCGTCGGCGCGGCAAACGCGATCCCCCGATGCGCCGACTCCCGCGCCTCGGTGATCAACTTCGTCGCCTGCAAGAGCGCCTTCGATGGGATGCACCCGCGGTTCAGGCACACCCCGCCCATCCTCTTGTCTTTCTCGATGAGGATGACCTTCCGGCCCTTGTCCGCCGCATAAAATGCCGCCGCATACCCCCCCGGACCCGCGCCGAGAACTACAATGTCAGTCTTGATTGGTTCCATATCTTCGCAACCCGCTCGTTGGTGTGATACCCGCTCTCACAACCGCACGTCGCCATCCGTAAAACTCTCGAACGCCGCCAGCAAATCCACCGTGAACCGCGCCGCGGCACCTCCATCAATCAAACGGTGATCATACGAAATCGCCACCGGCACCAGCATCCGCTGCACAATCTGCTTCTCCCGCACCACCGCTTGCGCCGCGCCGCGCCCCAATCCAAGGATGGCCACCTCGGGTTTGTTTACAATCGGCGTGAAATGCGCTCCCCCAATCCCGCCCTGGTTTGAAATCGTAAACGTCCCCCCCTTCATCTCCTCCAACCCCACCTTGCGTTCCCGGGCTCGCAGGGCCAGTTCACCCAACTCGCGGGACAATTCGAACAGGCTTTTCTTGTCCACGTCCCGGAGCACCGGCACCACCAAACCCGCCTCCGTGTCCACCGCAATCCCGATGTGATAGTAATCCTTGAACACCACCGAACCCGCCGCCTCATCCATGCTGGCATTGAACACCGGATGCTTCTTCAGCGCTGTCACCACCGCCTTCAGCGCAAAGCCCGTCAACGTCAAATGCACTCCCCGCGCCAAAAAGGACTCCACATGCCGCTTGCGTAATTCGAGCATACCCGTGATGTCCGCATTATCGAACTGCGTGACGTGCGGAATCGTCGTCCAGTTCTCCACCATTCGTTTGCTGATCACCTTGCGCAACTGGCTCAGCGGCTTGATCGTCACCGGTCCCCACTTGGAAAAATCAACCGCCTCCGCCGCCGGCACCGTTCCTCCCACCTGAGCACTCGCGGCCACCCGGACCCCCTGTCCCGCGGCCGCCGCCTTCTCAAGCCGCTGGATATACGCCCGCAAATCCTCCATCACGATGCGCCCGCCATCCGCACTGCCCCGCACCTTGGTCAGATCAATCCCCAATTGCCGGGCCAGCAAACGAATCGAGGGCGCAGCCGCCGGCGGGTGGATGGATTTAAATGGTGCCTCTTCAGCTTCGCTTCGTTCCGTCTCAACTGACGCAGAAATCGCAACTTCCGGAATCGCCTTTGCGGCAGCAGTGCCAGCATCCGAACCCGGCACAGGCACCGCCGCCCCCGCGTCCCCCACCGTCAACACCACCTGCCCCACCGCCACACGATCTCCCTCCTTGACCCGAATCTTTCCGACGACCCCCGCGATCGGCGAGGGAATGGGGGCTACCGCCTTTTCGTTCTCCAATTCGAGAATGGTTTGCCCCTTGGCCACCGACTGGCCCTCTTTGACCAGCACGCTGACCACCACACCCGACTCGGAGCCTTCGCCCAACTTCGGCAGCTTTACATCCATAAATTCAATTGACCCGACTCAACCCCGGGCATACACCCGCCCGGACCGCGAACCCAAGAACGACGCCTCGGAAAAAACATGTCCCGGGACTTCCAAGCCGGGCGGACAATTAGAACCGAACGCCGAAAATGCAACGGCTTTCTCGCAAATCTCAACCGCCGTCCCGGCACGTGCGCCTCCGTCCGAGTCCTTCCTCCCCCATCCGGTAGCTCCAATCGAAATCCCGCTTTTCCCAGCGGCCCATCATTGCCATCTGCCTCCCAACCGCTAACCTGCCGCCCATGACAAACGTCCCGACCGTCACCCTCAACCGTGATTGCGAAGTCGTCCAAATCCCGGCCGGCACCACCACCACGCTCCCCCGCGGCACCAGCGCGGACATCACCCAAAGCCTCGGAGGCACCTACACCCTCCACGCCAACGGCACCCTCTACCGGGTTTCCCCCGAAAATGCCGATGCCCTCGGCCTCGGTCCCGCCAACGCCAGCCCGGCCCCGCAAATCGCCCCCGGCGAAGCCATCGAAGAGAAACACATCTGGGAAGCCCTGCGCACCTGCTACGATCCCGAAATCCCCGTCAACATCGTGGACCTCGGCCTCATCTACGACCTCGGCATCGCCCCCCTGCCCTCCGGCAACCACCATGTCTTCGTCAAAATGACCCTCACCGCCCCCGGTTGCGGCATGGGCCCCACCATTGCCCGCGACGCCCAGCAAAAACTCCTCGACCTTCCCACCGTCGAACAAGCCAGCGTCGAAATCGTCTGGGACCCCCCCTGGCACCAATCCATGATCACCGAAGCCGGCCGCAAAATCCTCGGCCTGAACTGATCCTGCCTAACACGCCCCAGCCCCAAGACACGGCTCCTGCCGAAGCGCCTCTCGCGTACAAAATCGCAAACCACGCGGCAAAAAGTTTTGACAAAGGCCCGGCCCATCCAGATAGTCCCTGCGCTTTGGGTTGGGGTCGTAGCTCAGTTGGTAGAGCACCACAATGGCATTGTGGGGGTCAGGGGT
>CAZUUP010000372.1:0-6294 GCA_964623105.1 uncultured Akkermansia sp. | reverse complement strand
CGTCATGCGTCGCGATGATCAAAGTCGTCCGGCTCTCCGCGCGCAGTTCGCACAACAAATCGATGATCTCCTGCCCTGTGTGCGAATCCAGGTTCCCCGTCGGTTCATCCGCCAGCAGCAGCGCCGGATTCCGGATCAACGCCCGCGCGATTGCCACCCGTTGCTGTTCGCCTCCCGATAACTCGAACGGCCGGTGTTCCGTCCGCCCCCCCAGTCCCACCCGCCCCAGCAGTTCGCGCGCCCGCTGCTCCACCGCCCCGGTCGCCTCGCGCGCCATCCGCGCCGGCAGGCACACATTCTCCACCGCATCCAGCTCCGGCAGCAGGTGATACGCCTGAAACACAAACCCCACCTTCGCATTCCGGAACTGCGCCAGTTGCGCCGCCGACAGCGTCGCCAGATTCTTCCCCGCAAACCAGATTTCCCCCGCCGTCGGCGAATCCAGCCCGCCCAGCAGATGCAGCAGCGTGCTTTTCCCCGCCCCCGACGAACCCCGCAACGCCAGAAAATCCCCCGGCTCCACCACCAGATTCACGCCCTTCAGCACCTCCAGCGCCCGTTTCCCCATCTGATACGTCTTGCTCACCCCGTGAGCCACCAACAGCGGATTACTCATGACGCAACGCCTCCACCGGTTTCAACCGCCCCGCGTTCCATGCCGGGATGATGCCCGCCAGCACGCAGATCACCATCGAACCGCCGCAGATGATCGCAATATCCCCCGGCACGATCAGCGCCGGCAGTTCCGTGAAGTTGTAGATCGAAGCCGGAAACAGCTCCCAGCCCGTCACCCGGTTCATGAACCGCAGAAACTCGTTCCGATAATGCACCGCCAGAATCCCCAACCCGAACCCCGTGATCACCCCCAGCACCCCCACAATCACGCTCTGGCTCAGGAAAATCCACATCACCTGCCCGTTCGTCGCCCCCACCGCCTTCAAGATTCCGATCTCCCGCGTCTTCTGCACCACAAACGTTATCAGCGCCGAGCAAATCCCGAACGCCGCCACGATCATGATGAAAAACAGCAGGTAAAACATCACGCTCTTCTCCACCGCCAGCGCGTTGAGAATCCCCGAATTTTCCTCCGGCCAGATTGGAATCGTGAAGCCCAGCCCCAGCGCCTCCCGCAACTGATCCCGCGCCACGCCCGCCTTGAACGGATCATGCAGCATCACCAGCAACCCATGCACCGCGTCCCCCAGATCATACATGTCCTGCGCATTCACCAGCGACGTCACCACCACCGCCGAGTTGAACTCGAAATAGCCCACATCGAAAATCCCTCGGATGTCAAATTCCGTCGCCGTCGTCACCTCCGCGTTCTTCTTGTCCTTCTGCTCCTTCATCTTCTGCAACTGTCGCGGCGAATACACCGACACCTTGTCCCCCACCCGCAGCTTTAACGCCTTGGCCATCTCCACCCCCACCAGCATTCCCGTCCCGGTCAGATCGAACTTTCCCGTGATCACGCTGTTCGTCAGCACGCTCACGCCGCCCTCCAGCGCCGGATCAATCCCCCGCAGCCACGGTGCATCCACCATGGCGCTCCCCGCCGTGCTCTGCGTTTCCAGCAAAACCTTCCCCAGCACAAACGGCGCGACCCCCTTCACCAGCCGGTTTGAAGCCACCGGCCCCATCACCTCCTCATACCGGTGCATCGTTGCCTGCGTCTGCAACACCTTCAGATGCGAATTGAACCCCAGCAACTTCTCCCGCAACTGCCGGTCAAACCCGCTCATCACGCTGATCACGATGATCAAGACCGCCACCCCCAGCATCACCCCCACCACGGAAAGCAGCGAAATCACCGACACAAACGTCCGCTTCGGACGCAGGTATCGGAGCGAAAGCAGCAACTCGAATGGCAACCGCGACATCGCGGGCGAAACTAGTTCCCACCCCCCAAATAAAAAGCAAAAACAGCCCCGCCACCTTTCCGTTACCTTCTCTCCGCTGCCCGGTCCGCTCCCTGCGCGGACTGCTTCGCCCCCTTGTTTTCACCTCCGCGGCGCACGCCCGCCCCCGCCCGCGCTCCGGTGTGCCGGTCATTGTCCACCGTCACCACTCCGTTCACCAACACCCACCGGAACCCCGTAGCGTAATGATGCGGATCCTTGAACGTCGCCTCGTCCCGCACCGACTCCGCCTTGAACACCGCCAGGTCGGCCCAGAACCCTTCGCGCACCAAGCCGCGGTCCTTGAGCCGGAACGTCTCGGCCGGCAACGCCGTCATCCGCCGCACCGCCTCCTCGACCGTCAGCAATTTCAATTCCCGCACGTACCTTCCCAGCACGCGCGCATTGTTGCCATAGCCGCGCGGATGCGGCACCCCGTCCCGAAACTTTCGCACTCCGCTGTCCGACGCAAACATCGTGTTCGTGTGGCGCATAAATGCCTGCAAATCCGTCTCGCTCATCCCGAAAAACACCGCCGTCGTCCGCCCGTTCCGCTCGAGGTCAAACACCAACTCGATCTGGTTCGTCACCGCCGCGCTGCCCTTCCGCAGTTTCGCCGCCTCCGGGAGCGTCAGCCCGTTCAGCGCCGGATCATGCCGGCACGATGCGATCGTCACGTAGTCGTAGCCCTCGTGCCCACCGCGGGCCAGCGAGTTCGTCATCTGCGCCACGATCTTCGCCCGCTGCTCCGGATCGTTGATCCGTGCCACAAACTTCTCGCTCCCGCCCTCCCGCGAGCTGTCCGGCAGCAACTGGCTCAACCCCGTGCTCGATGCCGTGTACACATACTGATCCTGCGTGACGTTGACCCCCTGCGCCCGCGCCCCCTCGATCACCCCGAACACCTTCTCCGTCTGCCCCCAGTTCTTCTTCCCCGACAGCTTGATGTGCGACACGTGCGCCGGGATTTTCGCTTCGCGCGCGATTCGAATCAGTTCCTCCAGCGCGTCGTAAATCTTCTCCCCCTCGCTCCGCATGTGGCTCACATAAATGCCTGCGAACGGCGTCAATGCCTGCGCCACCGCCACCAGTTCCTCTGTCTTGGAAAAAGTCCCCGGCAGATAAATCAACCCCGTTGAAAGTCCAAGTGCCCCCTCCTTCATCCCTCTTTCAACAGCCGCCTTCATTCGCGACAACTCCGCATCGCTGGGCGGCCGCATGAACGCCCCGCCCATCACCGATGCCCGCACGCTGTTATGCCCGACCAGTGTCGCCACATTGGCCGACGGACGGTTCGTCTCCAACTGCTGGAACAGTCCGCCGATGTCCAGTTGCGATGACCCGCAATTTCCCAGCACCAAAGTGGTCACCCCCATGCGCACGAAATTCTCCGCCAGCGGCCGCTCCAGCACATCCTCCCCGTGCGTGTGAACGTCGATGAACCCCGGCGCCACCACCAGGCCCGTTGCATCCAGTTCCGTCGTTCCGCGTCCCGCAAAATCCCCCACCGCCACTATCCGCCCCGCCTTCACCGCCACATCTCCCACAAACGTTGCCTTGCCCGTCCCGTTTGCAATCTGCCCCCGTCGCAACACCAGATCGAACTCCGCCGCGGACACGGTCACGACCCCCAACCCCACCAGCACCAGCGGCATCAACCACCCGACCCGCCGCATCTCCCTCTCCCAGCGGGAGAGGGCAGGGGTGAGGGAGGATGCCCCGCTCCTCCACAATGCCCGATCCTTCGCCGCCAAATCCGCGATCTTCCCTGCACCACAACCCTGCCGCATCCTCGCGCCACGCGAACATTTCGGAGTGCGGACTTCTCGCCGCAGAAGCGTGCGCCGCATCGTGCAGTTTGAACCCGCCTGTGACCTCCGTGGCTCGCCGAGACGTGAACGCCGCGCTTGTTCACTGCGGTTTAGGCGTCGTCGCTCTGCGCCCATCGTGTCTGTGTGATTCATCAGCATCGGCTCCACCATGTTTCGGCTGGGAAAAGACCACTCGCGGTTCAATAACGGCAATGCCGGTCCAGAAAATCCGCCAGATGCAGCACCTCCACATCCGTCATCCCTGCCTCCCGCAACCCCGCCTGCATTTGCAAAATGCACCCCGGATTCGTTGTTACCACCGTCTTCGCCCCCGTCTTCACAATGTTCGCCGTCTTGCGCGCCCCCAACCGCCCCGCCATCTCCGGCTCCGTCAAATTGTAACTCCCCGCGCTCCCGCAACAAATCTCCGCCTCCGGCAGCTCCACAAACCGGCTCCCTGCCACCGCCTTCACCAACGCCCGCGGTTGCTGCGTGATCTTCTGCGGATGCGCCAGGTGACACGCATCATGAAACGTCACCGGCGCCGCAAACTGCGTCGGCACCAGATGCTCCGCCAGCCCGCACGTCGCCAGCCATTCGCTCAAGTCCCGCACCTTCGCGCTGAACCGCGCCCCCCGCGCCGCCCACGCCGCATCGCCCGCCAGCAAATGCCCGTATTCCTTGAGCGTCGATCCGCAGCCGGCCGCGTTGATGATGATCGCCTCCACCTCCCGCTGCTCGAACACCGCAATGTTCCTTCGTGCCGCCTCACGCGCCTCCGCGAGATTGCCCCCATGCGCATACAACGCTCCGCAGCACCCTTGGTCCGGCGGCGTCACCACGTCATAACCCGCGCGATTGAGCAATCGCACCGTCGCCAGATGCGTCGGCCCGAACATCACATTCATCACGCACCCGCGCACGAACGCCACCGCCCCCCGCCGCTTGCTGCCCGTTGCCGGCGCCACCTCCGGCCATTCCGCCGCCGAGAACTGCTCCGGAATTAACGCCAGCGAATCACGCGCAAATTTCGGCAGGAACTTCGCCAAACCCGTCGCCCGTGCCACCCGCGCCGGCAGCAACGCCAGTTTCATCCGCCCCGCAAACGGGAAAATCCGCTCAATCGCCCCCTGTCGCAGCAACCGCTGCCCCGCCGACCGCGCGTAATTCCGCTCAATGTGATCCCGCGTCGCTTCGAGCAGGTTGCCATATTTCACCCCGCTCGGGCACGCCGTCTCGCACGCCCGGCAGCCCAGGCACAGGTCCAGATGCCGTACCGCCGTGTCCCCCAGCGCCATCCGCCCGTCCTGAATCGCCCGCATCAGGTAAATTCTTCCGCGCGGCGAATTGTTCTCGTTGCCCGTCTCGAGATATGTCGGGCACGACGACAGGCACAACCCGCAGTGAATGCACGCCAGCGATTCCGTGGCGTCCAGAAACGGCGGCGGCGGCGGTTTTGCTTCGGGCGAATTCACGGCGCAAACTCCGGCAGTATGTGATGCGGATCAAACTCGTTCTTCAACCGCCGGACCAGCTCCAGCGAAGCTGCCGGTCGTGGAATCTCCGGTCCGTCGCGGAAACAAAGCAGCCCATTTCCCGCCCGCGCCACAAACGGCGTCTCCGCCAGCGTCGCCACCCCCTGCTCGATCCGGGAGGGCAACAGCGACCAGCGCTTCACCTGTCCGCCCTCGGTCGCCCAAAACCGCCGCTCATGCTCCAGATTCCCCGGTTCCCGCACGCCCAACTCCGCCGCCCGTGCCACCTGCCACACCACATCCTCGCGCGGTCCCGCGAAACCCAGCACCAGCCCATACCGCGCGGCGCCCCGGCCGGCCCCCGCGAACTCGAGGTTGTGGGCATCCACCACCGTGGGTGAAAGATCTGCCTCCAGCACGCGTCGCAACCGCGTCGCCAACTCCTCCCGCGTATCCAACACGCACTGCACAAACGTCTCCGTCTCGGGCAGCGGTGCCAGCTTGAACGTCGCCTCCACCGGCACCCCCAACGCGAGGCCGCTGCCGACAAACAGTTTGCAAAGATCGTAGCCCGCCACGTTCTTCACCACCCTGCCGCCTCCACGAATCACCCGCCCATCCGCGAGCACCACCTGCACTCCGAGCAAACTTTCCCGTACCGTGCCGCATCCAAACCGCCGCGGCCCGCTCAGATTCCCCGCCAGCAAATCGCCGATTGTCGTCCGCTCCGGATTCGGCGGATCCACCGGCAGCCACTGCCCCCGCTGCGCCAGCACCGACTGCAATATCGCCACCGTCATCCCCGCCTGCACCGTCGCCGTCATGTCCTCCGCCGTGTGCTCGACCACCGCGTTGAACGCGCGCAAATCCACCGACGAAACGGCGGTCTGCGTCGCAGACGCCTCCATCAGGAGCGTACTCAAATCAGCAACGGTGGCGGGGGCGAGGTTCATCGTGTCAGCAGCGAACGCGGTACAAATCTAAGGCGCCGTCATAGCAACCCCCTCTCCCAGCGGGAGAGGGCCGGGGTGAGGGAGAACGGCTCCAGATTTTCAATACCGCACCAACAAGCACAAACGCCCCTCCCAGCGCCCTGGCTCCACCCGCCAT
>CAZUUP010000371.1:0-6302 GCA_964623105.1 uncultured Akkermansia sp. | reverse complement strand
ACTTCCACAACATCCGCATCGTCGAAGAACTCGCCGACAACGCCATCCGCCTCGCCTACGCCGTCCAGGGCAAACCCATTCTCACCGACATCCGCTTCGAAGGTAACAAAACCTTCAGCACCTCCAAACTCCAGAAAAAGCTCACCTCCAAAATCGGCGAACCCCTCGACGAACGCAAACTCTTCGCCGACGCCCAGGAACTCACCAGCCAGTACCAGAAGGCCGGCTATCAGAAGTCCAAAGTCAAATACAACATGAAGATCAACGAGACCGCCGGCCGCGGCTCCGTGGTCTTCGAAGTCGAGGAAGCCCCCAAGGTCAAGATTGCCTCCGTCGAGTTCGTCGGCGCCGAGGGCGTCCCGCAGAGCAAACTCCAGAAAGTGCTCAAGACCCGCAAACGCGGCATGTGGTCCTGGCTCACCGGCACCGGCGTCCTCAAGGAAGAGGAATTCGAGGACGACAAGGAAAGACTCGCCGACTACTACCGCAACCTGGGCTACGTGGACTTCGAACTCAAAGACGTCAAGTTCGAGGAACTTTCCCCCAACCGCATGGCCATCAAACTCGCCGTCAGCGAAGGCAAGAAATACCAGGTCGGCAGCGTCGAGTTCAAAGGCAACACCCTCTTCAGCAACGACGAACTCCGCAAGGAACTCAAACTCAACCCCGGAGTCACCCTCTCCCCCAAAACCCTCGCCGAGGACCTCGAAAAACTCCGCGACAAATACGGCGACAAGGGCTACGTGGACGCCCAGATCATTTCCGAGAAAAAAGCCAACACCGAAACCGGCAACATCGACCTCGTCCACCAAATCGACGAGAAGGACAAATCCTACATCGAGAAAATCGAGATCCGCGGCAACACCAAGACCAAGGACAAAGTCATCCGCCGCGAGCTGTCCGTCGCCCCCGGCGAAACCTACAACAACGTCAAGGTCAAGCTCAGCAAACAGCGCCTCGAAGGCCTCAACTTCTTCGAGAAGGTCGAAACCCAGCCCGAACCCACCGACGTCCCCAACCGCAAAAACCTCGTCGTCAACGTCGAGGAGAAAAACACCGGCAACATGACCGTCGGTGCCGGCTTCAGCACCATCGACAGCCTCATCGGCTTCGTCGAAGTCAGCCAGGCCAACTTCGACCTCTTCAAACCTTGGAACTTCACCGGCGCCGGCCAGAAATTCCGCGCCCGCGCCTCCTTCGGTACCCAACGCCAGGACTACCTCATCTCCTTCATCGAGCCCTGGTTCCTCGAACGCAAGCTCCAGCTCGGCGTCGATCTCTACCACCGCAACCTCAGCTTCCAGAGCGCCCTCTACGACCAAAACCAGACCGGCGCCCACATCGGCCTCTCCCGCACCCTCGGCAGCGACTTCCTCATCGGCGGCCTCAACTACACCGTCGAAAACGTTGGCATCAAATTCAACAACCCCGCCGGCGCGTCCGCGGAACTGCTTAAAGACGCCGGCGACCAACTCATCTCCCGCGTCGGCGCCTCCCTCGCCTACGACACCCGCGGCGGCGGCTTCCTCCCCAATCGCGGCCAGCGCACCGAACTCACCGCCGAAGTCGCCGGCGGCCCCCTCGGCGGCGATGCCAAGTACTACCGCCTCGAACTCCGCTCCGGCTGGTACTTCAAAGGCCTTGGCGACGGCCACGTCCTCGAACTCAGCGGCCGCTCCGGCTTCGCCAACACCTGGGACAACGGCAACCGCGTCCCCCTCTTCTACCGCTACTTCCTCGGCGGTGCCAACACCCTCCGCGGCTACCGCTACCCGCAGGTCGGCCCCAAGGACATCAACAACGAACCTCTCGGCGGCAACACCTACTACATGGGCACCGCCGAATACAGCATCCCCGTTATCGACCGCGTCCGCCTGGCCGCCTTCTACGACATCGGTAATGCCTTCAGCCAGCCCTTCAGCTTCAACCCCGGCGCTGGCGAAACCATGTACCAGGACAACGTCGGCATCGGTATCCGTCTCAACATCCCCAACCTCGGACCGCTCCGCCTCGACTACGCCCGCCCCCTCCACACCGACTCCAAGACCAGCAAGTCCGGCCGCATCCAGTTCAGCGTTGGCTACACCCGCGACTTCTAAACCTCCCCGCCACCCTTCATGAACCTACCCCGCCCCCACACCCTCCTCGCCGCGCTCCTGCTGCTGGCCGCTACTTCCGCCGCCCACGCCCAGAACAAGATCGCCACCATCGATCTCAAGCGCGTTTTCGACAGCTACTGGAAAACCCAGCAGGCCGACACCACCCTCCGCGAAAAGGCCACCGAGTTCGAGAAGAAGAACAAGACCATGGTCGAGGACTATCAGAAGTCCGCCGAGGAATACAACAAGCTCCTCGACAGCGCCAACGACGCCGCCGTTTTCGCCGAGGACTAGGAAAAGCGCAAGAAGACCGCCGAAACCAAGCTCCTCGAACTCAACGAAATCGAGCAGAGCATCAAACAGTTCGAACGCTCCGCCCGCGCCCAGATCAGCGAACAACAACGCCTCATGCGCGAAAAAATCCTCAACGAAATCCGCGAACTCATCAATTCCAAGTCCACCGCCGCCGGCTACAACCTCGTCATCGACACCGCCGCCGACAGCGTCAACAACACCCCCATCATCCTCTTCAAAAGCGGCCAGGCTGACCTCACCGACGAAGTCCTCACCCAGCTCAACTCCACCGCCCCCGCCGGCACCGTCATCAAGAAAAACTGACCCAACCGACAGCTTGCCCGCGCCAGCCCCGCACATGCGCCGTGCGGGGCTGTTCATTTCCGCCCAACCCGCCCGCCTTCCTCCCCATGAACGAAGCCCTCGAACAAAGACTCATCCGCGTCGAATCCCACCTCGCACACCTCGAAAAACTCTGCGACGAACTCAATCGCATCGTCGCCGAACAGGACAAACAACTGCTCCGCCTCCAAACCCAGCAACGCGCCACCACCGAACTCCTCGCCAACCAGGAACTTGAACGCATCCGGGGCGACCGCACCAAACCCCCGCACTATTCGTAATCTCCGCAGCCCATCCCCGCCCACCCCGGCACCCGGTCCCACTCCGCAAACCACCGCCGCCCACTACCGCTGGCTCAATCGCTTCCGCGGCGCATCACTCAGCAAATCATGCGCCTCGCGCAGGATTTCCGGAATCCGCTCCCGAAACGGACTCCCCCGCAACACCCCACACAAATCCACCTCGTCCACCTTGGCCGCCGTCTCCCCCGGAAACCAGTGATCCCCCTGGCTCATCAGGTTGTACCGCATCTTTCCCCACTCCACCAAATCCAACCCCTTCACAAACGTCCACAGCCGCAAGATTTCCTTCACATGAATCTCTCCCGGCACCGCCACATAGTGCGGCAAACCTTCCGTCCACCCCTTCACCCAATCCCGGCCCACCTTCCGCTCGATCTCCTCGCGCAATCTCTTCTCAATCGGCGCAATCGTCTCCGGTATCCGGTCATAAAACTCCAGCCCCGCCACATGCTCGTCGAAATCCTCCGGCCGCGCCGCCCCGCAGCTCAACGTGTGGACCTCCGGCCGCGCCAGGCAGTAAAGCGCATTGAACTGCATCGGTGTCAACGGCGCGCACAACTCCCGCAACCGCCCGGGCGGGCTGTATAGTTTCCCACCCTTGTCATTCGGGCTGATGATGAACACTCCCATGTCCCGCCGCGCCGCCGCCGCCACCGCCGGCCAGTTCAGGTCATTCACAAAGTACCAGTGCAGGTTCACATAATCGAACTCCCCGGTCTCCACCGCCTCCAGCACAATATCCTCCGTCGCATGCGTGCTGAAACCCAGATGCCGGATCCGCCCCTCCCGCTGCAACTGCCGCGCCGCCTCCACGCACCCGCCCTTCCGCACCGACCAGTCCAGCAACTGCCGGTTGTTGATCCCGTGCAGCGACAGCAAATCCACGTAATCCAGCCGCAGATACCGCATCGACTTCTCGAACGTCGCCAGAAACTCCTTTGCCGTCGCGTGCGGTGCCACCTTCGTCTGCACGATGATCTTGTCCCGCGGCAGCTTCGGCAGCACCCAGCCAAGCTGCATCTCCGATGACCCATAGCCGCGCGCCGTCTCGATGTGGTTGATCCCCACCTCCACCGCCCGCCGGATCGTCGCCTCCAGATTCGCCTGCCCCTCCGCCGGCACCTCCTTCGGGTCCACATCCTGCCACTTGAACTGATACCGCATCCCCCCGCACGAAAAGACCGGCATCGCAATCCCTGTCCGGCCAAAGCGACGATATTTCATGCGTCCGACCTTGCCACGCCCCCCCGCTACCCGCAACGACAACCAACCCGGATCAACCG
Source organism: uncultured Akkermansia sp. (assembly GCA_964623105.1). Taxonomy (GTDB): domain Bacteria; phylum Verrucomicrobiota; class Verrucomicrobiia; order Limisphaerales; family BJHT01; genus BJHT01. The sequence continues at coordinate 1,982 of CAZUUP010000371.1, read as the reverse complement.
TAAATCCGCTTCAACCGCGCCTGATCAAACGCCCGCCGCTGCGCCGAGTTCATCTTCCCGAAATCCGGTGAACCATCCGCCCGCTTCGGCCAGTCCGCGACCGGCGCCACCTTTTTCCCCTCCGCCGCCCGCGGCGCACCTTTGACCTCGCCCCCGCCAACCGGCTTGCCCACCCCCGCCGGCTTGGCCGGAACGGTGACGCTCGCGCGCTTGGTGGCGCTACCGTCATAGCTCATGGCCTGATCCGTAATCTGAAGATCATCCACCAGCGCCCGGTGCGGCTTGATGCCCTTGCCCTGCAAGACCCCATGGTAGGCCCGAACAGCTTCTTCCGGCGAAATCTTCCCATCCGTGATCAGCCGCAGCATCTCGATAAAGGCAAGTTGATGCTCCGCATTGTTGATCTTGCGCCCAAAAAGCGCCACCCGCGCGCCGTATTTCTGCGCGTCGTGGATCAGTTTGAAAGCATCGTAAGTCGTGCCCGCGCTGCCGCCGAGGATGCCGACAACCAGATGGGGATCGTACTGCGCGAGTTCCTCCATCGCCTTCGGCCCGTGATAGACAATTTTCAGGAAGTCCGGCCGCCCCGCTTCAGGCACGCCCGCCAGCGTACGGAGGATGTTGTCATTGATAAACTCGCCCAGCTTCTCCGGCGCGATGCCGCTCGCCACATTCGGATCAAACACCTCCAGAAAGTGATGAAACCCCTTCCGCTCCGCCTCTTCCCGGAATTCCTTGTACCACAACAGCGCCTCGCGATCCTGTTCGAGTTCGTTGACAAACGTGACTGAGTAAAGTCCCAGATTTGTCCCCGGAAACTGGTCACCACTGCGATCACATTCCACCTCGCCGCACTGGATGTGATCAATCGTCGCACTCCGGAACGGCTGGCTCGGCTCGCGCGTATAGCAACCATGTCGCGCCGCCCAGACGTCGGTCGTGTCGTTCGCACGCGCCGCCGGGGTCACGTGCGAATTCTTGAACAAACCCTCCTTGATGGTGAGTTGCTCGTTCACATAAGCGGACATGAGCATGATGTCCACCAGCCCCTGGTGGACCACCTCCCGGATGATGTCGAGAAACTCGGGCAGATTCCGGTACCCAAACTCATCCCGCGACCACACCTCCGGCGAAAACTGCGCCGGCCGCGATCCCGGCCGTGCCAAGTAACCGCGCGGCCCCGGAGCGCGAACGCCGAACGCCATGTCGGCATCCTTGGCATCCGCCAGGATGAACGCCCGCGAGGCACGGTTGGCTTTGACTTCGGAGAGCTTGGTTGCGAGGGATTTCATTTCCTTAGTGCGGGCTGATTTCACCCACTTCCAACAGCGCCGTCTGGATTAAAGATTCGGCACATCGAAAATTCGTTTCCACGAGCAGGCGTTCGAGTTCGCTTCGCAAGCTGGGAATGAGCGCGCGGTTTTTCGCCTCCACCAGCAACCCCAGCGTGCCCGTCAGGCGCAGTCCCAAGCGCGTCGCCACCGCGCGCCCGTCCCGCTCGTCAATCACCAGCAACGCGCCCAGTTCCAACGCCAGAACTATCGCCTCGCGCTCCCCGTCATCCAGCCGGCCCAGCTCCCCGTCCGGCGGAACCGATGCCGCTCCGGGAGTCAGCACGCGAACCCAGCCGGCGGCGCAGGCTTGAGCGAGCGCTTGGCCTTCCGCCAAATGCTGACCCTCAATTCCCACCTCCCGCCAGACCCCGGGCGGAATCAGAATTTCCTGGTGGAGAATCCGCAACAGTTCGAGTCGTCCCAGCCGGGCTAGATAAACCAGCGGGGAGGAATCAGCGACGACTGCGGGCATAGGCCAGATCCTGTTCCAACATCTCCCGCGTATAGGGCATCTCGACTTTGCGATCCCGGAGCAAGTCGATGAACGCACCGCGCGTCCGACCGCAAAACTTCCCCGCCCCGCCCGTGCTCCACCGTCCCGCGCGACCCCTCCCGACAGCCAGCACCAGCTTCGCATTACGCACGGCC
>CAZUUP010000370.1:0-6306 GCA_964623105.1 uncultured Akkermansia sp. | reverse complement strand
TTGTCTGGAGCACCAACTCCTTGTCCATTCTTTCAAACTGCGCCGGTGGGATGGGGGTCAACTGGAGCGGGGCGGCAGCGCCGCGGCTAGCGTCTAGGCTGGTCGCGCGGGTGACGGTGAAAGTCTGCACGGCACGGGTGCTGAGGTTAAGGACACGCACAAGCATCGTGCCGTCCACGCACTGGAAGATACCGACGGAGTATACTTTGCCGCGGCTGCCGCGAATGCCGGCAACACCGTTGGCGGTCTTGATTTCGTATTTGGATGCGGCCGAGAGTTTCTTGACGTTGAAGCTGACGCTGCCGCGCTTGGCGTCCACTTCGGTGTTGGCGGCTTTTTCAGCGCCGGTATCTTGGAGGAGCAGGGTGTCGAGGGAAGCGGTGGAGTTCTCGTTAACGGTGAGGAGGTCGCCGTTTTGGCCGAGGTCCAAGGTGACGGAGGCTCCCGAGCCGGTGATGATGCTGGTGCCCTGGCGGAGGGTCATGCCTTCGCGAATGGCACCGTCACCCCCCTTGGAATCGACGTAGGAGGCGTTGCCAACCACCGTGACGACGACGGCTTTGCCTTCGATGGCACCGGCGCGAGTGGCGGCGTCAGCCGGGGTCGCGAAGGAGGCGACAAGCAGGGCGAGCGCAGCAGCGCACAGGCGGAGGAACGAGTTCGAGTTTTTCATAGTTTGCTCCCGATGATGTTTCGGTGTTCGAGTTCGAGAATCAACTGGGTGCAGGTTCTGGGTTTAGAGCGAAAAAGTCAATTGGATTTCGTGCGGCTACAGAGCTTTCCGTAGGGTTTCCCCGGCAGTGCCGCAGCAATGGGTTATCGACGGGTGGGCGGAGGGGCTTGAGGGGACCTGATGGGCCAGGTTGGTGGTTGGCCGGGGTGGGGAGTGGGTTGCGTCGATTTTAGAGGTTGAGCGGGCGGAGGCTTCTGTTTGAATCGCGGGCATGAACATTGTTGTTTTGGACGGTTACACGCTGAATCCGGGGGATTTGAACTGGGATGGTCTGCACGCATTGGGGAATTGCCAGATTTATGACCGGACGCCGGCGACGGAGGTTTTGGGCCGGGCGGCGGAGGCGGAGGCGCTGATTACCAACAAGACGGTGCTGGGCCGGGAAACGATCGAGCGGCTGCCGAAGTTGAAGTACATCGGGGTGCTGGCGACGGGCTACAACGTGGTCGATGCGGCGGCGGCGAAGGCGCGGGGCATTCCGGTGACGAATGTGCCGGCGTACGGGACGCGGTCGGTGGCGCAGATGGTTTTTGCGCTGCTGTTGGAATTGACCCAGCGGGCGGGGCATCACAGCCGGACGGTGCGGGATGGGCGTTGGGTGGCGAGTCCGGACTGGTGTTATTGGGATTATCCGCTGGTGGAGCTGGACGGGCTGACGATGGGAATCGTGGGTTACGGAAGGATTGGGCAGGCGGTGGGGCAGTTGGCGCAGGCGTTTGGGATGAAGGTGGTGGCGACGACGCGCTCGGGTGGGGGCGCTGGCGGCAGCGCGGTGGAGGTGGTGGATCTGGCGACGTTGTTGCGGACGGCGGATGTGGTGAGTTTGCATTGCCCGCTGACTGCGGAGACCAAGGGGTTGATCAATGCGGAGCGGCTGGCGTTGATGAAGCCGACGGCGTTTCTGTTGAACACGAGTCGGGGTCCGCTGATTGACGACGCAGCGCTGGCGGCAGCGCTGGACGGAGGGAAAATCGCCGGAGCAGGTCTGGATGTGCTTTCGGCGGAGCCGCCGCCGGCGACGAATCCGTTGCTGTCGGCGCGGAATTGCGTGATCACGCCGCACATCGCGTGGGCGACGAAGGCGGCGCGGGGGCGGTTGATGGAGACGGCGGTGGCCAATTTGCGGGCGTTTCAGATGGGGCGGCCGCAGAATGTGGTGAATGTTTAGCGTGGGAGTGGGGGGCTGCGCGGGACAAGCGCGCGGGGTGAGGGAGCGGACGGGAGTTTGAACGCGAAGCGAGCGCGCTTGCAATGGGGTGCGTTTGCAACTACCTTGTCGCGACGTTGTCGCAGGTCTTATGAAAAAATCCTTTTTCTACGGGCTGGTTTTGGCGGTTCTGGCGCTGAATCTGATTCTGGGTTCCCAGATTTACCTGAGCAATGCCGCCGACAAGGAGCGGGACGACGCTTACCCGAACATCGCGCAGTTTACCCGGGTCTTGGAGATGATCCACCAGAACTACGTGGATGGGGACAAGGTGGCGTACAAGGCACTGGTGAACGGGGCGTTGAAGGGGATGATAGCGACGCTGGACCCGCATACGGAGTACATGGAGCCGCGCAAGTTTGATGACTTGCGGAAGGACACCAGCGGGGAGTTTGGCGGCTTGGGGATTGTGATTTCCGCGAAGGACAATTTCATCACGGTAGTTTCGCCGATGGATGACAGTCCGGGGTTCAAGGCGGGGGTTCGGGCTGGCGATCGCATCGTCAAGATCGATGGCAAGACGACGGAAAAGATGTCGGTGGCGGACGCGGTCAAGAAGTTGCGGGGGGAACCGGGTACGGATGTGACAATCACCGTGGTGCGGCCGCCGGTTGCAGCGGCCAAGGATTACAAGCTGACGCGGGCGGTAATCAAAGTGGACACGGTGAAGGACATCAACGGACGGCGGGAATTTCCCCTGAGCGAGAACAAGGTGGGCTACGTGCGGTTGTCGCAGTTTGGCGAGCACACGGCAGACGACCTGGAGCGGGCGCTGAAAATTCTGGAGGAGCGTGGTGCGCAATCGTTGATCATGGATTTGCGGGATAATCCGGGCGGTTTGCTGGATCAGGCGGTGAAGGTGTGCGACAAGTTCCTGCCGCGGGGCCAGCTCATCGTCTCGACCGAAGGTCGCAATGCGGCGGAGAAGAGCGTGTTCAACGCTACGGGGCGCACGAAGCACCCGAATCTGCCGATGGTGTTGCTGATCAATGGCGGGAGCGCGAGCGCGTCGGAGATTGTCGCCGGGTGCTTGCAGGATCTGAAACGCGCCTACGTGATGGGGGAGAAGAGTTTCGGCAAGGGTTCGGTGCAGAGCATCCTGCCGCTACCGGACGGAGCGGCGTTGCGGTTGACCACGGCAAAGTATTACACACCTAGCCACAAGGTGATCCATGAGCACGGGATCGAGCCGGACAGCGTGGTGCCGATGTCGCTGGAAGAAGAACGAGATCTGATGCTGAAGCGGGCGCCGGGCGGAGTCGAGAGCCTGGAGGGCAAGGATCGCGAGCGGGTGCAAAAGGCGCGGGACACCCAATTGGAGCGGGCGATGGATTATCTCAAAGGCGTCAGCATCCTGCTCTCGCAACTGAAGCCGGAGACGGGCAAGGTGGCGGCCAAGTAGGCGGCTGGGAGGACTTCAACAAACTTGTGACCGCTGTCCCCGGGGCGGCGGTTTCTTTTCTGTGTTTTTCCCAGTGGCGCGAAAAATCGCATGACCTTGCTTGCGCTGGAGACTTCCTGTGACGAAACCAGCGCGGCCGTGGTGCGGGACGGGGTGGTGCGCGCCAACGTCGTGGCCTCGCAGATTGGATTGCACGCTCAATATGGGGGAGTGGTCCCCGAGTTGGCGACCCGCGAACATCTGCGCAATCTGCCGCCGGTGGTGGAGCGGGCGCTGGAGTCGGCCGGGGTGGGCGTGGCAGATTTGGAGGCGGTGGCGGCAACGCGCGGGCCGGGATTGCCCGCGGCCTTGATGGCGGGATTGAAGGCTGCACAAGGGTTGGCTTTCGCGCTGCGCAAACCGTTCGTGGGGATCAATCATCATGAGGCGCATCTGTATTCCCCGTGGATTTCGGGTGCGCCTCCGCGGGCGGATTTTGCGGCATTCGAACCGAATGTTTCCCTGATCGTCAGTGGCGGGCACACGATGCTGGTCCATGTGGTGGCGGAACTGGAGCACCGTGTGCTGGGCAGCACCGTGGATGACGCCGCGGGAGAATGCTTCGATAAGGTGGCCAAACTGATCGGGTTGCCTTACCCGGGCGGGCCCGAGCTGGACCGGCTCGCAGGTGGGGGCGATCCGCGGGCGTATGATTTTCCGCGGCCGATGTTGGGGGCGGATTCGGATGATTTTAGCTTCAGCGGATTGAAGACGGCGGTGCGGTATTTTTTGCAAAAGCATCCGGCGTTGCCGGAGCATCGCACCGACTTGCAGAACCTTTGCGCGAGCGTGCAGGCGGCGATTGTCGAAGTGCTGGTGACCAAGACGGTGCGGGCGGCGCAGCGCCTGGGGGTGGGATGTGTGACCGCATCGGGCGGGGTCACTTGCAACCGTGGATTGCGGCTTGAACTGGCGGCTGCCTGCCGACGGGCAGGGCTGGGGCTGCGACTGGCGGCCGGAGAGTTCTGCACCGACAACGCGGCCATGGTGGGAATCTTGGCGGAGCGAAAACTGCTGCGGGGAATGGCGCCAAGTCCTTACGATGCCGAGATCGAACCAGGGTGGGCGCTGGCGGCGGCACGCGGGTGAAAGGGGGCTTCCCGCGGCGAGGGTGGCGAGCGGCGCCAAATTTGTCTTTGAAATCCGCCGCCTTCCCGCAAAGCTCCCGGCCTGATTTTGCCGGGAGGGCGGGCTGGAATGCGCGCCCGCTTGAGTTTCCGCGTGGACAAGACTGGCTGCGCGCACGGACCTCCGCCCTCCGGATTCGCACATGAAACGCACACACCATTGCAACGAAATTCGTCCCTCGCATGCCGGTCAATTCGTCACCCTGGTCGGCTGGGTTCACTCGCGCCGCGATCTTGGCGGCGTACTCTTCATCGACTTGCGTGACCGCGAGGGCCGCACGCAGACGGTTTTCGATCCTTCCGACCTCGCGAAGGAGGTTTTTGAGCGCGCCAGTCATTTGCACAGCGAGTCGGTGATTCAAATCATCGGCAAAGTGCGCGTCCGCCCCGCGGGAACAAACAACGACAAGATCGCCACCGGCGAGGTCGAGGTGCTGGTGAAGGAACTCGAGGTGCTCAATGACGCCGCCGTGCTGCCGTTTCCTGTTGATGATCCCGAGGTGGCGAACAAGGTGAACGAGGAGCTGCGCCTCCAGTATCGCTACCTCGACCTGCGCCGGCCCGAGATGGGACGCAACCTGCGTCTGCGCTCGAAGGTCGCCACGGCCACGCGGGTGTTCATGGATGAACAGGGCTTTCTCGAAGTCGAGACGCCCACGCTGTTCAAATCCACGCCCGAGGGCGCGCGCGAGTTTCTCGTGCCGAACCGCCGCGATCCGGGGACGTTTTACGCGCTGCCGCAATCGCCGCAGCAGTTCAAGCAGATCCTCATGGTTGCGGGCGTCGAGCGTTACTTCCAGCTCGCGCGCTGCTATCGCGACGAAGACTTGCGCGCGGACCGGCAGCCCGAGTTCACGCAGGTCGATATCGAGATGAGCTTCATCGAGCGCGAGGACATTTACGCGCTGATCGAGGGACTGCTGAAACGCGTGTGGAAGACGGCGCTGGGGGTGGACATTCCCACGCCTTTCAAACGCATCAGCTTTTACGAGGCGCTCAACCGTTGGGGCATCGACAAGCCCGACACGCGCTTTGGCATGGAGCTGGTGGACTTCACGGAGGAATTTCGCACGAGTACTTTCAAGGTCTTCAGCGGTGCCATCGCCAACGGCGGCGTGGTGAAGGCGATGAATGCCCGGGGCCTTGCCGGAGCCACGCAGGGGCAGATTGAGACGATGACCGAATACGCCAAGAGCTTCGGCGCGAAGGGCCTCGCTTACATCAAGGTCGAGAACGGCGAATGGAAATCGCCCATTGTGAAGTTCTTCAGCGAAACCGAAAAGGCCGCGCTCCGGACCAAGCTCGAAATCGCGGAAGGTGATCTCATCCTCTTCGCCGCCGACCAATGGCTCAACGCGTGCGAGATTCTCGGCAAGATTCGCCTCTACTGCGCCGAGGTGCTCAAGGCGCAGGGCAAGCTCGTGATTCCCGCCGACCGCTTCGATTTTCTATGGGTCGTCGAGTTTCCGCTCCTGAGCTTCGACAAGGAAATGAACCGGTGGTACTCGAGTCATCATCCGTTCACCGCGCCCGTGGCCGAGGATATCCCGCTGCTCAAGACTGACCCCAAGAAAGTCCGCGGCCAGCACTACGACATCGTCGTCAATGGCGTCGAGTTGGGCGGTGGGTCGATCCGGATTCACCAACCCGCGGTGCAGAAAACCATCTTTGAGGACATCCTCGCCATCAGCCCCGAGGAGACCCAACTACGGTTCGGCTACATGCTCGAGGCCTTCAAATACGGCGCGCCCCCGCACGGCGGCATCGCGCTCGGCTTCGACCGCCTCATCGCCATCCT
>CAZUUP010000369.1:0-6338 GCA_964623105.1 uncultured Akkermansia sp. | reverse complement strand
ATTAGTGCAAGTCAGTGCCGGTTAGTGGTTTGCCTTCGGCAGGATGGTTTTCAACCGCGGAATCTAGGTTGAACACAGTGCATCGCCGCGAACGCCTGCCGCTCCCGCGGCTCCACGATCCGCGTTCAATACTGACCGACTGGCAGGTCCAACAACGACCGCTTCGGCGCCGGCGGCGGCGTCGGAGACGGTTGCGGTCCCGGCGTCTGACACCCAATCCCGCCCACCACCACCGCCAAAAGAATCAGCATTAACTTTTTCATCGCGTCAGCAACTGCGGCGTCTGTTCGTATCCGCCCCGACCAACCTCGTCCTTCACCAACCCGATCAGCGCAGCGCGCGAGTGCGTCGGGTTTGACAGAAAATTCCGCACCCACACGTACGTGAACACCCCCTGATACCTCCCGGCGAGGGCATCATCCCACGCCAGTTCCGTTTCGCCCGCCGCCGCCCATTCGGCCATGTGCTCCGGACCCGCACTCCGCGACTTGCGCCGGACCACCCGGTCCACCCCCGGACGAAACCGCGGATGGGGCAGATAGCGCGCCATCGGCTGCACCGCCCGCGCCACCTTCAAACCCCGCGTCGCGCCTCCGGAGAAACAAGTATCCAGCAACAACTCCACTCCCACCGATGGCGGAATCTGGTCCAGCATCCCTCGCAACTCCCTGTCGGTCAGCAACCCGCGCGTCATGTCGGCGTCCACATCCGAAAACACCACCGCCTCCCCGGCCCCGTCCGCCTCCGCGCCCGGGATCGTCGTCCCGTGACTGGAGATCGTTATCACCAGCCGCCGGACCTCGCCCGAGCGACACCGGTCCACCGCCTGCCGCAGCGTCGCGACAAACTCTCCCACCGACACATTGTACAAACGCCGCTCCTCCACTTCGCCCCACACCTGCCGGAAGGTCCCCGCCAGCAGGTTGGCATCGTTGACGCAACCCCTGAGATCACGTCCCGTCAACGCCGGGAAACTGTTGTTGCCCACAAAAATCCCGAGAGTTTTCGGTGCTGCGCTCACCACGCCGCAGCCCAAAGCCAGCACCAGCCCGATCCATGTTCCCAATCGCCACATGCCTGTACACTGCCAGTCCCCGCTCAAAAACAAAGCCGAAACCCGGAAGGCGCCAACATCATCGACCCACCTCCGCCTCGAATACGCGCCCTGCCGTCACCCCGAAAAACCACCCCGCCCGACCGTCATCCCTCCCGCTCACCCCGCGAGGACACGCCCCATTGAACCGCCCGCGACGAACTCCGCAGGCGTGAAAGTTTGCCTTACATCCCTGCGTCCCCGACTCACCGCCGCCGCCCAACGCACGATGCGCCGGACGACCGGCGCGGGATCCCAGCGGATGTGCGCGATGGTCGGCAGACACCATTCGAAGGTCGGGTCAGCATCCGTACAAACCAGCGAGACCTGCTGCGGCACGCGAATGCCGCGCTCGGCGAGGAACTGCTGCACGGCGGCGAAAAGCGGCGCCTCGTCAATGATCAGCGCCGTGGGCGGCGTGACCTGAAAGAGCGACCGCAGCATTTCGTGAAAACCCTCCCGCGTCTCCTCCCACTCCGGGAGATTAAACGGACCCACCGGCGCATCGTGCAGGTTGATTTCCGCCAAAAACGCCCGCTCGGCCCGCCCCGGCTCCGGCAACCGGCGCTCCCGTCGCACCACCAGCACAATCCGCCGATGCCCGAACCCAAGCAGGCTCCGGGTCGCAGCGATCAACGCCGGCACCTTGTCCGGTCCCACGCCGGCGATCGGCAGTCCCTCCCGGCGTCCAAACAGCGCAAACGCCGGCTTCGCCTGCGCGCAGAACCATTCCAACACCGTGCGCGATCCCGCCCCGATCAGCCAGGCATCCGCCTCGGTTCGCTGGACGACCCGGGCGATGCGCGCGACATCCATGCCAAGTTCCAGCAGGGATTCTTCGACGAAGAAGGCGGTATGCCCCGCCGCCGTCAACGAATGCTGGAGTTCGACCATGTACCCCTCGGACCGCGCTTGCGGCTCATATTCCAGCACCGCAATCCGCATCGGGCGCGCCGCCCCACCCCTCGGCGCGACAATCCGCCGTTTGCGGCCCGGCCCCTGCCCCACCAGATGCCCCTCCTGCTCGAGTTGACGCAACGCCGCCGCCACCGTCTTGTGATTCACCCCGAGGTCCGCGGCCAGGGTTTCGACACCGGGCAGGCTCCCCACCCAGTGCCCGCGCCCCAACTCCCGGCGCAGGTGCATTGCCACTTGCTCGGCGGCGGAAAGCAGGCGCAACGGTTGCATGGCGCAAACCAACCCCCACCCGGGGTCGGTTGTCGAGAAACAATTGCTTGCCTCGGCCGCACCCACCGGTAGCCTCGACTTATCTCATCGTCAGCGAACCGCCAAACCCGCTTCCACATGGTAAATTGCCACCAGTCCAAAGCCGGCCGATCACAACCCCGTTTCACCCCCGGCTTCACCCTGATCGAACTCCTCGTTGTGATTGCCATCATCGGCATTCTCGCCTCGATGCTCTTGCCCGCGCTGGGCAAGGCCAAGGCCAAGGCTCACACGATGACCTGCATGAACAACCTGAAACAGATCGGGGTGTTCGTGCAGTTGTACACCGATGACTACCGCGACTTCTTCCCCGCCTGCCGGGCGCAGGACCCGTCGCTTGCTCCGCAGGATAATTGGTGGGGCAACTACATCAGCCCGCCCACCTCCGGAAACTCCAATTTCTTCCATTGCCCCGTGCTCCGCGGGGTGCGCAACCAATACACGCCCGGATTTCAATGGGATTACTCCGCCACGCCGGCCCGCCCCGGCAGCCGGGTTGGCTACGCGGCCAACGTTTTCTTCCTCTTCTATCCGCCCCCCAGCGTCCAGGGTGCCAGCACGGTCACGGTCGGAGGCGTCAGTTTCAGCTCGGGCTACAATGTGTCCCGCAGTTCCATCCTCTCCCCCAGTGACACCATCGAAGTGGGTGACGGCGAGGGCTTCTGGAGCATGAGCGCCTACTGGCCGAATGCCGTCATGGACGGCTCCAATCCCCTCTACGAAGGTATCGCCTGCCGCCACGGCGGCGGCTCGGGCAATGGCGTCAACGGCGGTCGCGGCGTTGTCGTGTTCACCGATGCTCATTCCGAAGTCCGCCCCGATGAAAAAATCAATCCGCAAGCCGCCAACCGCCTGATTAATTCCAGTTATTGGGACCCACAAAAACGGGCCGGCAGCCAGTGATGAACCGGGGCGATTCGCCAGCCATGCAAACCACGACACGACCCGCGAACCCGCCTCCGCCCAACCGGGGTTTCACCCTGATCGAGTTGCTCGTCGTGATCGCCATCATCGGCATCCTCGCCTCGATGCTTCTGCCGGCCTTGGGCAGCGCCAAGCTCAAGGCCAAAGGCGTCGGCTGCACGAACAACGAAAAGCAGATCGGGATGGGCATCCTGCTCTACGTCTCCGACTGCGCCTATTATCCGCAGGGCATCATGGCCGACGGCACCACCTGGCTCTGGCCCGCACAGATGCGGCGGGGTATTGGGGCCGGACGGAACACCAAAGTCTTCCGTTGCCCGGCCGTCCCGGGGACCAATGCCCAGTGGAATGTCACCTTCGGCAGCGGCCTCCCGGCCTACGGCGGTTACGAACAGGACGAGGTCCGGTTGCGCTCCGGCGGCAGCAGCTTCCTGAGCTATGGCTACAATGTCTGGGGTGCCTTTGTCGGCCGCAATCCCAACACCGGGTTGGGGGTCTATGAAGGCACCAATCCGGCCAACGGCCAGACTGCGGAGTCCATGGTGGTCAAGCCCACGGACATGATCGCCCTGGGCGACAGCAATTTCGATCTCTCGCTCGGCGGCGACCCCAACTGGAGCGGCTTCATCGGCATCTATGCGTTGCGCCAGTATCCGGGCGAACTGCACAACGGACGGAAGGCGAACATCCTTTTCTGCGACGGCCACGTGGAATCCAAAACCCGCGCCCAACTCGTCTCCGCCACCGATCCCGCAATCATCAGCCAGTGGAACAACAACAACCAGCCTTGATCGGCATGGGCCAGCCGTCCGCTTCTCCCGGTTGCTGAATTCTGCTCGCCTGCCGCGGACACCGTGCCGCGGAAACCCCACCCTCGCTCGCGCCATCCCACTCCAGCTTTTCAAGGGGATGGATCGCCCACCAGTGGGATACGTGTCTTCGCTCCCCCTCCTCGCTCGCTGCCCAGACTCTTCGGACGAAGTTTGAGCATTCGGGGCGGGGCACGGCGGAACGGTGGGATCAATGCCAGCCTCGGGGCAGGTGACCAACAAAACTAACGCAGACGTTCCGGAACGATCTTGCGGAGGGCCGCCTCGGATCGTTTAGAATCGGTAGGAGAGAATCGAGAACCCTTCGGCAGCACCCGTGTAGGGGTTGAAGACGAGGTTGTCGGCACCGTTGCCCAAGGCGGCAGGGGCGGCGGGATTGAGGTAAAGCGGATTGATGAGACGCAGTTCGCGCCCGTTCTTGTAAGTGCGGGAGAAGACGCCGCCGGCGTAGGTTTCCTTTTTAACTCCGGAGACGGCGAGCTTTCCGCGGGGGTTCTGCCGGCTGAGTTCGCCACTGGTGGCGGGCGCGGACTGCTGGGCGGCGGCCGAATACGAGCCGACGAGGACAAGGGCGAGAAGGACCGGGGTAAGTTTCATGACGGTGTCCTGTTAGAGTTTTTATCCGCTGGAAATTTTGAACCATGAAGTGCGGAAGTCAAGGTTGGCGGAGGTGCCGCCAGACGCACAACGAAGACGGCCCGCCTTCCCCACAGAAAACGGCCAGTTGCTCGCAGGTTCCGAACAACCCCGACGCACCGCGGGCCTACTTCGGAAAGGGTTTGCCGCCAAGTTCGACGTAAGCCTTCTCCACCTGCCCGGCGAAACCGCCACCGACATAGCGGACGAGCCGGTCGTTGGCTTTGATCTTGGCCTTGATGTCGTCCACGGCGGCCTTGACCTCGGCGGGTTGTTTGTTGGCGGCGACGAGGGCTTTGACTTCAGATTGAAGGGTGACGAAAAATTTGATCTGGTCCTCGAGAATTTCGGGCCCGCCCATGGCACCATGGCCGGGGCAGATGATTTTCGGTCCGAGTTTTTGGGCTGCTTGGAGAGTTTTGATCCATTCGCCAACGTTCCCGTCACCGACGTAGTTGTAAGGTCCATTGACGCAAGCGTCGCCGGTGAAGAGGATTTTTTCCTTCGGCAGCCATGCAAAGCCGTCGCCGTGGGTGTGGGCGACGCCGAAGTGGAGGAGTTCGACGCGATTGGTGCCGTCGTCGAAATAAAGGTCCTGTTTGAAGAGGACGGTTGGGATTTTGAGGCGGCTGGCGGCGACGTCAGGACGCCCTTTGGCGGCGTCCTCCCAGCGGCCCGGTTTGCCGCCGCCAAAATAGTTGGTCTCGTAGCGCCGGAATTCATCGAGCACTCCCACGTGGGCGACGGGTATCGCACCGGCCTCGTGCCATACTTGGTTGCCGTAGGCGTGGTCGCCGTGGTGATGGGTATCGAAGGCGAACCGAATCGGTTTGTCGGTGAGGGCCTTGATCTTGGGAATGACTTCCCGCGCGCCGGAGGGAAAGTTGCCGTCGATGACGAGCACGTAGTCGGCGAAGATGATCCAGCCATTATTGCAATGCCCTTTCCGGCCAATATCCCCCTCGTGGAAATAGACGTTCGGAGCGACGGTCTGGACGACGTTTACCTGGGCGGCAACCGGCGCAGCCAGCAAGGCAACCGAGAGCGCAAGAACGGAAAGCGGGCAGCGGGGAATTAGCATGGATCAGAATGCTCAGAGGCCGGCGTGGATTCGTCAAACTCAAAGCGCAGACGACGATTGGCACACCGGTGATCGCGGGCGGCGGATCAACTGCCGGGCGTTTCCGGCGGCGGAGCCTGAGTGGATTTTTCACCTCCAACAACGACGCGCGCGAGGACGCCGAAACAGAGGACGCCAGCGTAATTGGCAAACAGGTCGCCGAGATCGAAGGACCGCGCCGGCCGCCAGATCTGCGTGAACTCATCGATGGTGAACAGGGCAAAGACGATCGCGCTGCCCAGCAGCCAGCGGCCCCTGGCAAGCTGAAACTCCCGGCACCGCAGGGTCCAGTTCAGGATGAAGGTCAGGCCTCCGACCAGGAGAAAGTGGCCCAGTTTGTCGCCGCCGGGGAGGGATTTCACGGCGTCGAGATGGTGCTTCAATTCCGGATGATCGGCGCACCAGCTGATCCCGACGAGGATTGCGGTGTAGAGAACCAGCAGGACGATGCGTTTCACCACCGCACGACACCGCAGGTTTCGCGTCCGGTCAAATGTCATCTTGGGCG
>CAZUUP010000368.1:0-6372 GCA_964623105.1 uncultured Akkermansia sp. | reverse complement strand
GACTGCGCCAGCCAACAAACTGCTGGTCGAAGGTCACTGCGATGAGCGGGGGACCGAGGAATACCATCGTGCGTTGGGTGAACGCCGGGCGTTGTCAGTGCGCGAGTATCTGGTCCGGCTTGGCATTCAGGGTTCCCGGATACGGACGATCACCTACGGCTTTGATCGGCCGCTTGATCCCGGGCACAACGAGGCCGCATGGTCCAAGAATCGTCGGGGCGCGTTTGTGGTGCTCATGCCGCGACAATAGCGCGGGGAATCAAACCGGCCCTTTACAGGCTTTCGGTTGAAGTTTAGGGTGTGCGCATGATGAGCAACAATCCTCAAGTGTTGGCGGCGTTCATTGGCGGATGGGAGTTCGTTCTCATCCTGGCGGTGGTCATGGTTCTTTTTGGTGCCAAGAAGTTGCCGGAACTTGCCAAGGGCTTGGGGCAGGGCATCAAGGAATTCAAGAAGGCGTCGGCTGACGATCAGTCGCCCCGGGTTTGATACGGTGAAGGAAATCCTATGACAACAATTTTGGCGGCATTTATCGGCGGTTGGGAGATGGTCTTGATCCTCGCCGTGGTGTTGATTTTGTTTGGTGCCAAGAAGCTGCCCGAACTGGCCAAGGGTTTGGGGCAGGGCATCAAAGAATTCAAGAAAGCGTCAACTGATATCACCAGCGAGTTGCACCGGGCGGTCGAGGAACCGATTGCTCCGCCGCCTCCCCCTCCCCGTCAGGTCCCGCAGCGTCCGGAAACCGCTGCCGGTGCGGGCGGTGAGGTCCACAAGGCGGATGCGGCCCCCAAGGCTTGATCGGAGTCGCGTTTTGCCATGGCGAATGAGCCCGAGGAGGCGAAGGAAGCTCGTCGTGTCCCGGAGGCGTCAGATGCACGGCTGAGCAGTTCGACAGCCACCAGTTCGGGCGGAGTTCCAGTGGAGTCGGTTAAGGGTTCTACCGCCTCAAGCGGAGTCGGTTCAGTGGAACCAGTTGCGTCCGGAGCCGCGGCTGCGTCGCCGGTTTCGCCCGCTGCCGCTGGTGTTCCTCCCTCTTCTGCAAATTCCAGTATCCAGCCGTCCGCACCCGCGCAGTCTTCCGCTGCGGCGAGTTCCAATCCCGAGGCGGTCAAGGCAGTGATTCCCGCTGAAGGTGCTCCACCGTCCGATTCGGTTAATGATCCGGCCCGCGATACGTACCACGATCACGATCCGTATCACGATCACTACCACGACACCTACAACGAGTACGATCACCAGCACCACCATCAGGACAGTGGCGCGGCGCATCACCACGACGATTTCCATCGCACTGGCTATGTGCCGCCGCCGCCCGAAGAGCCCCCGACGGCGACCGAGGAGGACGGGGAGGGCGGACCGGTCAAGCCGTTCCTGGATCACCTCGAGGATTTCCGCTGGCTGCTGATCAAGTGCGTGGTGGTGACGCTGATCGGAATGGTGATCTGTCTTGCGGCCGGGAACTACCTCATGGAGGTGATCAAATGGCCGTTGAAGAAATCGGCCGAGGCGTCGGACCAGGGCGCCACCAATCAGTTGATGGTGGTGATGGCCGGAACCAATCAACTGGGGAAATTGGATGTGCCGGCGGGGTTGGAGAAGGCGTTCGATTTCGGCACGAACCGGCGGGTGGTGTTCGAGTTGATGCCGGTGAAGATCGGAACGAACGAGTTTCTGGCGTTTGCCCGGAGCACTAACGAATCGGCGGCCGCGAAGCCGATCGAGCAGTTGCTGCTCAACCTCACCCCGGCGGGCGGTTTTATCGTGGCGTTCCAGCTCGCCATTTACGGCGGCATCGTGCTGGCGTCGCCGTTTTTGATTTTCTTCATCGGTCAGTTTCTGTTGCCGGCGCTGAAGCTGAACGAGAAGCGTTACCTCCTGCGTGGGTTTACGGCCGGGGTGATCCTTTTCCTGGGGGGCGTGTCGTTCTGTTTCTTCAAGCTCATGCCGATGGCGTTGAATGCGTCGGCGAAGTATTCGCAGTGGCTCGGCATCTCGGCGGATCAGTGGACAGCGGAGAATTACATCGGGTTTGTCTGCAAGTTCATGCTGGGGATGGGGCTGGGTTTTGAAATGCCGGTGGTCATTTTGGTGTTCGTGAAGCTCGGTGTGTTGAACTACCGCATGCTGGCGGGATTCCGTCGGTACATGATCGTGATCAACCTGGTGTTGGGTGCGGTGCTGACCACCCCGGAGGTGCTGACGCAAGTGATGATGGCGATTCCGCTGCAAATCCTCTACGAGATCACAGTATGGATCGCGTGGTATTGGGAATGGCGGGAGCGGAAGCGCGAAGAAAAGGCGGCCGCGAAATGATTGGCGGCCGGCCAAATCACGCTTTACAACCCGGACCCTGTCACTAACCTTCCGCCGCAAGCACTTCGAGCCACCATGCAAAAGTTCAAAAATCTAGTCGCCGCGCTGCTGCCTCTGGCAACTCTGTTTACGGGTTGCGGCGGCATGGAAACGAAAATGGGGCGGGGCATCACGAACATGACCGAGATTGGCCGGTTGGGTGAGTTCCGCCGCTCGATCGAGCAGACCTCGATCTGGGAGGGGCCGGAGGCGGGCATGACCACGGGGATCATTCGCGGGGTCAACCGGACGCTGGCGCGGACCTTTATCGGGGTGGGCGAGGTGCTTACGTCGCCGATTCCGACGGTGGTTTACGAAAACTATCAATGGCCCGAGAAGCTTTTCTGGGATCCGAGCACACGGGTCAAGGCGGAGCCGTTTTCGGTCAAGCCGGCGTATCCGGACAACTATCGGCCGGGTTTGATGGCGGATTCGATGCTGTCCACCGATACCAACATTGGATTCAGCGGTGGCGATGTGGCGCCGTTCATTCCGGGCAGTCGCTTCCGCGTGTTCGATCACTGACCGTTTTTTTCAATCTGGGGCGCCGACATTTGCGTGTTGGCGCCTTTTTTGTTGCATGTTAACGCGCGAATCCCCCTGCAAGATCAATTTGCTGCTGAACATTCTCGGCCGGCGTCCGGATGGCTTTCATGAATTGGAGACCGTGATGCATCCGGTGCAATTGTGCGACCAGTTGCGTTTTGAACTCACGGGTGACCGGGTGGCCTTGACGTGCAGCGACCCGCAGTTGGCGGTGGATGGGACCAATCTGGTGCATCGGGCGGCGACGGCATTCTTGCAGGCCGCGGGAATCCAGCGGGGCGTGCGGTTGCATCTGGAGAAGCGCATTCCAATGGCTGCGGGATTGGGGGGTGGCAGCGGCGATGCGGCGGTGACATTGCTGGGGCTGAACGAGTTGTTTGGCGGGCCGCTGGGGGCGGCGCAGTTGCACGAAATTGCAGCGACGCTGGGCTCAGATGTTCCGTTCTTTTTGCAACCGCGTCCGGCACTGGCGACGGGGCGCGGGGAGAGGGTGGAGTCGGTAGATTTCTTTCCGTGCTTGCGCGATGTCCATGTCCTGCTGGTGCATCCCGGTTTTGGGATTGCGACGGCCTGGGCGTACCAGCAGTTGGTGAATTTTCCGTCCGCGCTGCACGGTCGTCCGGGGCGCGCCCGGCAGTTGGTCGCGAATCTGCGCGCGGGTGATCTGGGCGCGGCCGTAGCGGATTTTTACAATTCACTGGAGGCTCCTGCGCTGTACAAGTATCCCCTGCTGGCCTTGTTTCAGGAGTTCTTTCGGGCCAACGGTGCGTTCGCCTCGCTGATGTCCGGCAGCGGTTCGACAACGTTCGCGCTGGTGCATGGACGGGCCGACGCAGAGAATCTGCGGGCGAGTTTTCGGGCGAAGTTTGGTGAGACTCATTGGACGGCCGTGGTGCCGCTGTAAGTTCTCCCGCGCAGATGGCGGGCAGGGGAGGGGGACCCGTTTGGCGGAAAATTGTCGTGCCCAGCGGGTGTTTTTCAGGCTAGTTTTTTGGCATGGAACCTTTGTTGCAATTGCTCGCCGAGAACGCGTCGCTCAAGCCCGCCCAGATCGCAGTGATGTTGAACCTGCCGGAGGTGGACGTGATCGCCCGGATTGGCCGTTACGAGGCCGAACGGGTGATTCTCGGCTACCGGGCGGTGATCAATGAGGAGAAGCTTGGGGTCGAGTCGGTGCGGGCGGTGATCGAGGTGAAGATCACGCCGGAACGCGAGGGTGGATTCGACCGCCTTGCCGGCCGGGTGGCGCGCTATGACGAGGTCAAATCGTGCTATCTGATGTCCGGGGGCTACGATCTGCTGGTGATTGTGGAAGGGAAAAACTTGCGGGAGGTGGCGAGTTTCGTGTCCGAAAAGCTGGCGACCACACCCGGAGTCGTCTCGACGGCGACCCACTTTTTGCTGAAGCCATACAAAGAGCAGGGAGTACTGATGATCAAGGACCAAAGCGGCGAGCGGTTGGCGGTTGCGCCGTAAGATTGGCTTCACCGGGCTCGGTGGACGGCCCGTCGGCGGGTCGCGGTCTTGGTCAATTCGAGGTGGTGCGCTCGGCGGGAATCGAACCCACGACAACCTGCTTAGAAGGCAGATGCTCTATCCAACTGAGCTACGAGCGCAACAAATTGATAAATAGAGAGTTGTGAATATTTTTGGAAGCCAGACTTACTTCTTTTCGGTACTTTGTCATGCCAGAACTCGCGTTCTGGAATTCCAAAGGCAACGCCCCCGGACTAGACCCGGGTCAACGATCCGGTCTGCCCGGCGAAAGAATGGGTCTCGACCCCGAGCCGCTGCAAGATGGTGACGAATAATCTCGCCAGCGGCAGCTCTTCCACTTCCATCTTGCTGGTCCATCCAGCGTCAGTGGCGATTCCGGCACCCGCCTGATTGTCTTCGTTTCCCTTCCCGAACTTCAGATATCGGCCGTTGATGAAGCCGAGATGCTTACCACCGGCGGAGATGATCGGGTAGTTGCGTGAGAGGTGGAAGCTGCTGGAGGCGGAGCCGTGCATCGCAAATGTGTTGTCCAGCATATTACCCTTGCCCGTCGGCTCCGGAGTGTCCTTCAGCCGTTGCGCAAACCGGCCGAACTCCTCCGCTTGGTAGCGATTATAAGTCCCAAGGTTCTGCCATCCGCCTGGCTTCTTGACGTCATGGGTCAGGCCATGCGCGCCACCAAGGCCCACGGCCTTGGACAACAGGTCATGAGGTCCCTCGCCGTTTTCTCTCCCCAGCTGAAAGGTCGCGACGCGGGTCGAGTCGCTCAGGAACGCGAGGTAGATAAGTTCATACATCGTCTGGAAATAGAGTCTGGCTTCCTTCGGTTCGGCGTCCAGATGCAGGTTGCGGGTATCCACTTGGGGAATCGGCGTATCAATCCACTTCTGGGCTCTTGCGAGCTTCAACTCGGTATCGCGCACGGCGTCCAGATACTGCCTGAGCGTCTCCTGATCGTGCCGGGAGAGCTGGCGCCCCAGCGAGCGGGTGTTGTCAATCAGCAGATCAAGGGCGCTCTTGCTTCTCGCCAGCCTTTCGGCCGCGTCCTTGCCGCTGGTCACAAACAGGGTGTCGAAGATCTGCCGCGGCTTGTTCATCGCGGGGATTGGCCGCCCTTCACGATTGAACGACTGCGTCTGGGCGCCCCGCGGACCGCCAACGCCGCCATTGGTCGACATGACCAGCGAAGCATGCCGCGTCCGGTCCCCGACGTGTGCCGCATACACCTGATCCAGGGAAATCGAATTCTGATACGGTCCCGCACCACCGATGGGCGCGCCCGTCAGATACTGGTCCGCATTTGAATGGCCGTGAACCTGGCGGGCGGCCGGATGTGAGAGGCCGGAATAGATGGTGATGTCACCGCGCAAGGGCTCGAGCACCTCGAGCACTTTGGTCAGTTCGAAGTCCTTTTCGCCACCCCGCGGAAACCAGCTCCAGTCCTTCCATGCCGGATCGGACTTGAGTGGCAGGCCCACACCGTCCGGGTGATATACGCTGACAAACCGCTTCGGTGTCTCGTCGCCTCCCGGACCGCTCGCCGCAAAGGTCTCAAACCACGGCAAGGCCAGCGCCACGCCGGACCCTTGAAGAAACCTCCTGCGACTCAGTGGGATGGATTTATGATTCATGGGAAGTTCCCGGCTCAATTGGAATTAAAGATGGTACTGCTGACGATCAAATTGATCAAATCGCTCAAACGATCCCCCCGTTTTCTGAACTGCACGGTCAGGCTGTCGATGTCGGCCCGGTCCGCGAAAGAAAGGGGTCTGCCCAGGGCATAGGCCGTGAGCTTATGCACCACCGCCCGGGCAAATTGATCCTGCCGGTCCGTGAACAAATACCGCTTGAGCCCTTCAATCCCGGCTAGCGTCTGCCGGTTGAATAGCTCGGACGTTGCATCGACTGGCTTCCTGTCGATGCTCGTCCGGAACGCGCCCAGGGCAGCGTAGTTCGCAAAAGCAATTCCCCACGGGT
>CAZUUP010000367.1:0-6406 GCA_964623105.1 uncultured Akkermansia sp. | reverse complement strand
CAATTTCGGAACCCGCCCCCCGTAGCTCGACATTCCAATGTCGAGCCCCACACACTCACCACCCCACCACCGCAACCTCCGCCCGCGCTCGCCACCATTCCCCAGCCCCCGAACCACGGATGTCTCCGCCCGCTACGGACAGCTTCGCCAGGCAAGCCAGTCACCGCATCGGCAGCCCTGACCACAGTCTGAATCACCGCCAACCCCAAACGTCAGTGTTACCTCTATGATTTCCAACCTGCACCGCCCGCTCGGCGCCCTCCTGCTCGCACTCGCCAGCTACATCTTCCCGTCATCCTCCGCAGTCGCTGCGGAGATCGAGGACGAACTCTACGGCACGCCCAAACTGCTCGCTCTTAAGATCGAAATTCCCGCGCCGGGACTCGAAGCCCTCCGCAAAGACGCCAAGACCTACGCCAAAGGCACTGTCCGCGAAGGCGACAAGGTCTTCGCCAACGTCGGCATCCGCCTCAAGGGCGCTTCTGGCGTCCAACTTCTTGATCGCAAACCCTCCCTCACACTGAAGTTTGACGAGTTCGAGTCCGGCCAGTTCTTCCACGGACACGAAAAAATCGCCCTCAACAACGCCCTCGAAGATTCCTCCTACCTCTCCGAGGCCATCGGCGGCGAAATCTTCCGCGCCGCCGGCGTTCCCGCCGCCCGCGTCACCTTCGCCCGTGTCGATCTCAATGGCCGCGACCTCGGCCTCTACATCCTCTCCCAGCCTCCCAACCGCGATTTCCTCTCCGACTTCTTCAAGAAAACCAAGGGCAACTTCTACGAGGGCAAGTCCGCCGACGTCACCGAAACCCTCCACCTCGATTTCGGCAAATCCCCCAAAGATCAAGCCGACCTCAAGGCCCTCGTCAACGCCGCCCGCGAACCCGACCTCAACCAGCGCCTCAAAAAACTCGCCACCATCCTCGACGTCGAACGCTTCCTCTCCTTCCTCGCCGTCGAAGTTTTCGCCTGGCACCGCAACGGCTACGTACTCGCGCGTAACAACTACCGCATTTACCACGACCCGGTCGCCGCCCGTGTCGTCTTCATCCCCGGCTCCCTCGATGAACTCTTCAGCAAGGTCAACGCCCCCCTCCTCCCCGAGGCCAAGGGCCTCGTCGCCCGCGCCATCCTTGAATCCCCCGAGGGCCGCCGCCTCTATCGCGAACGCATGACCAAACTCCTCGGCACCGCCCTCAAACCCGAAACCCTCCACGCCCGCATCAACGACCTCGCCGCCAAAATCCGCCCCGCCGCCGCCCGCGACGCCAACGAAACCAAAGCCTTCGACGCCGCCCTCGCCTTGCTCCGTGACAACGTCGCCAATCGCGCCAAATTCCTCACCGAAGAACTCAAGAAACCCGCCCAATAACAATCTTCTCCCACCGCCCGTGCCATGCTCACCCTCGCACCCCGGCTGATTCGGCCCCACCGATTCCTGCTGCTCCTGTTCCTCCTCACGCTCCTTCGGCCAGAGACGCCCGCCCACGCCCGCCAGACTCCCCGCAACAAACAGAAAGACAACGCCGCCGCCGACGCCTTCTTTGCCACCAACGGCGTCCTCCTCCTCCGCATCGAAATCCCCGAGGCCGGCATGGCGTCCCTCCGTAAGACGCCCCGCAAATTTGTCAGCGCCACCCTGCGCGAGGGCGACAAGGTCTATGAGGACGTCGGCGTCCACATCAAAGGTGCCGCCGGCAGCTTCCGCGGACTCGACGACAAACCTGGACTAACCCTGAGCTTCAGCACCTTCGAAGCCACCGACTACTTCCACGGCCTAAAAAAGCTCCACCTCAACAACGGCGCCCAAGACGGCACCTACCTCAGCGAAATGACCTGCGCCGGCCTCTTCCGCGCCGCCGGTGTCCCCGCCTCCCGCGCCACCCACGCCCTCGTCGAACTCAACGGCCGTAAACTCGGCCTCTTCGTCCTCCTCGAAGGCATGGAAAAAGACTTCCTCGCCCGCCACTTCAAAAACCCCAAGGGCTCGCTCTACGGCCAGTCCGCCGGCGGCGACGTCAATTCCAACCTCGAACGCATGGAAGGCTCCGAACCCCTCACCCGCGCCGACCTCAAGGCCCTTAGCGCCGCCGCCACCGAACCCGACCCCGCCCGCCGCCTCGAAGCCCTCCGCAAAACCCTCGACATCGAACGCTTCCTCTCCTTCATGGCCCTCGAGATCATGCTCTGTCACTGGGATGGGTACACCTTCGCCGCCCACAACTACCGCGTGTACCACGACCTCGACACCGACCGCATCCTCTTCTTCCCCCACGACATGGACCAGATGATGGGCGACACCAACCTCGCCATCGAACCCGGCGTCAACGGTCTCATCTCCCAGAGCATCATGCGAACCCCCGAACTCCGCACCGCCTACCGCCAGCGCTTCGGCCAGATTTTCACCAACTACTTCCGCCCCACCGTCCTCACCAACCAGATCCATCAGGTCGTCCAGCGCGCCCTCCCCGCCCTCAAGGCCTACAACCCAAACATCGCCCGCGATTTCGAGAACAACTCCGCCAGTCTCAAAAACCGCATCCTCGCCCGCGCCCAGACAATCGAACGCCTTCTCACCGTCGGCCCGCCCCAACCCCTGCGCTTCGACAATGGCGTCGCCCGCCTCAAAGACTGGCGCAAAGAACCGGGCGACGGCGGCGGCCAACTCGACGCCACCACGCACGACGGCAGGAAATCCCTCTGGATAAAGAACGCCACCGGCGAGGCCTCCTCCTGGCGCTTGCGCCTCCCCCTGCCCGCCGGCCGCTTCCGCTTCGAAGGACTCGCCCGCGTCAAGGACGCCACCAGTCCGGCCAGCCCCACCGGCCAGGGCGCCGGCCTCCGCATCTCCGGCAGCACCGAATCCCGCCAACACTACCTCAAGGGCAGCACCGGCTGGGAAAAACTCACCTTCGAGTTCGACGTGCCCTCCAACCAACAGGAGGTGGACCTCGTCTGCGAACTTCGCGGCCCCAAAGGCGAAGCCTGGTTCGACACCGAATCCCTCCGCCTCGTCCGCCTGAAGTAGCGCCCCTCTCGCGCACACCCCTCTACCCGCCCTGTGTCTGGCAAACGGTGAAGTTCTTCATCGCATAAATCACCCGCCCGTCCACCAGCAGAAACCCATCGACCCGCAGCAGCCTCCGCTGGTCATCCGCCGCCGTCACTACCGCCTCCACAGTCATGATCTGGTTCGTCGGGATCACCTGCCCGCGATAAATCCACTCGTGCGGCTGACCCACAGCGACGGCCTCGATGCGCGTCCCCGCCGGCGCACCCCAACGCTCGACCGCCAGAAATTTCGCAAGCTGCAAAAACGCCTCCAGCCCGAGCGACCCCGGCATCACCGGATCCTCAAAAAAGTGCGCCTGAAAGAACCACTCGGCCGCATTCACCCGCTTCGTCCCACGCACAAAACCCAAGCCCGCCGGACCGCCATCCGGCACATGACACTCCACGCGATCCACCATCCGCAACTGCTCGCTCGCAAACGGCCACGCGCGCGGAAACTCGATCGCCCGCGCACGCCCCAACTCCGCGCCCGTCGGCACATACAGCTTCGCGTCGCGCACGCCGACCTGCTGCCCGAGCGCCGCCGCCGAGAAGAATCCGAAGTACGTGTTGCCGCGATAAACCGGCCCGCTGCCCGAGCGCATTTCGTAATCAAAATTCTGGATGATCATCCCGCCCGAGCTGGAGACCTTCGTGATCTTCACCCGCGTCGTCAGTGTGCCGACACCCGGAAACACCGGCGCGAGCTGCACCGCCGAGCCGCCGAGATTGCGGAAGCGCAGATCAATCTCGCTCGTGAGCGCGGACCCCAAATACGCCGCCAACCACCCGCACGGTTGCAGCGCGATTTCCAGCAGCACCGCGAACGGCATGTCGCCCTGCCGGTTCGCGCCGAAATACCACTCGCCCGCCGGCACGTCGTATTCCGCCTCGATCTCCGGCCCCGCCACCAGCTTCCACGGCTCGCCGTGGATCTCGACGATGCGGTCCAAAAACTGATACGGCGGCCCCGGCAGCCGCGCGATCTTCCGCGGCCCGTCGAACATCTTGTAAGCCGCGCCGAAAGCCTCCGACGGCCTGCCAATCGCAAACGCCAGAATCCGCTCGAATCCAAAAATCGCCGGCCGCTTCGTCTGCGGTGAAATTGCCGACGGCGCGACAATCGCCACCCCCGACGGCGTCGTCTTCGGCACCGTCAACGCCAGCAGCGGCGGCACCGCAGCCATTTCCCTTGCGCCAGCAGCATCCGACTGGAACTGCGGCTGAGAAACACTAGGCGCCCCGTCTCCCTCTCCTCCCTCGGAGGGAGGAGAGGGCCGGGGTGAGGAGGGCCGTCCTTGCCGAGATTGCCCCTCTCCCGCCGCCGCCGCCCCGCGCGCGCGCCACATCTCCCGCAACCCCTCCCGCGTCAGCCCGTTCAGCCGCACCGACATATTCGTGATCTCCACGATCGGCTTTCCGTCGGCATACATCAGCGCATCCGCCACCGCGTACGCCTCCGGCCGGTAGCCGATTTCCTTCAGCGTGATTTCATAGACCACCTTGCGCGTCGTCGCGATCACCTGCCCGCGACACTTCAACTGGCTCGCCACCCCCGGCACCGGCTCGCAACTCGTCGCGCCCTCTTCGCCGACCCACCCGAGCCGCAGCAGCATCACGCGGAACGTGTGCATGCAACACTCGAACATCAGCGTCCCCGGCATCACCTGGTCATCCACGAAATGACACGTCAAAAACCAGTCGTCCGGATGAATGTCCGCCTCCGCCCGAATCCGCCCCAACCCGAACCGCCCCGCCGCCGGATCCAACTCCAGCACGCGATCCAGCAGCTTCATCCGCCCGCCCGGAATCGTGTACGCCCGCCGCACCGGCAACCCCGCGAAGGCCGCGCCGAAACACCCCGCCAAATCCCCGCGCCGCAACGCCGCAATCTGCGCGTCGCCATACGCCTCCACCGCCACCGGCACCAGCGCCTCCCAGTCCGCCCCGCGCTTCCCCGGCATCGGTCGCAGATCGAGCGCCGTGTGAATCACGCCCTTGCCCGACTGCAATTCCGCGAGCGTGAAAAACCCCGCGCACCCGTCTCGCATCGTCAGCAACGGCTCGCCATTCACCGTGCCCTCGAAGCTGAACCGGAACAGCCATGTGTCGCCCTGCCGGAAAAATCCGTTGATGCGGATGTCGTAATGAATCACCTCGCCCGGCCCCGGCAGCCCGCGATGAAACGTCACCACCGCATCCAGCAGCCGATACACCGCCAGCCCGCGCGTCTGAAAATCAATCCCGAGAAAACCCGACAAAAACAAATCCGCCTGCCCCGCCTCCACCGCGATGCACGTCGGAATCCGGTTCGCGTCCAGATACCACGCGCCCGGAAGAATATCGTGCTCCGTCACCACCCGCCCGCGCGTCATCGAACCCGGCTCGCCCTCGATTGTAAGAATACGGTCCACCAACATCAGCGGTTCGTCCGGCAACCGCACTCGCGTCGGAAACGCATCCACCGCCGCAAACCGCTCGCCCAGCACGCGCCCAATCGAACCCACTGCAAACTCCAGGCACTGCTCTCGCGTCAACGCCACCAACGGTCGCGACACCGGGACCACCGCGGGTCGCGGCTCCGGCGCAGGCGCGGAACCGACCACCCGCGGCAATTCATCAGCACGTCTCTCCGACCCCAACGGCCACACGAGCGGCGCAACACCCACCGATTCCCCGCGCGCCGCCAACCCCGCCAGCAACGCCTGCTCCGCCGCCACCTGCTGCGCCACCGTCGCCTGCATTCCTTCTGAAAATCTGAGGAACGCCTCGTGCGCCTCCCCGCCCGCCCGTTCCGCCGCCGCCCACAACGCGAACAACGGATCAGCCTCCGCCGCTGATTCGCCACCCGCCACGCTTGCCACCGTCACAGCAGAAGCAGGCTGCGAAACAACGAGCGCTCCGTCTCCCTCTCCTCCCTCGGAGGGAGGAGAGGGCCGGGGAGAGGAGGGCCGTTCACCTACCGCCCCCGCCCCCGGTACCGCAGGCGTCCCCGCCTGCGAGTTCTGGCGGCGTCTCGCTGCCAGTCCCTCCCGGCCGTCACCACCCGTTTCGTCCCGCGCCACCGCCTGCGGCCACGCCGGCACCTTGAATTCCCGCAACGCCAGCGGCACCACCACCCGCTTCGCGCCGTTCTCACAGCCCGCCTCGCGATGTCCCACCACACACGTCGGCGCGCCGTAGAGCGCCTCCAGATTCACCGGCACTCCCTCGGCGACCAACTGTGCTAGCACCCGCAGCGCGTGCCCCACGACATCCACGCGCGGCACGCACACCGACCGCGCCAGATGCGCCCGCCCCTCCAAAATTTTGCCGATCATCCGGCTGCACGAATTCCCCGGCCCCATCTCGACAA
>CAZUUP010000366.1:1657-6414 GCA_964623105.1 uncultured Akkermansia sp. | reverse complement strand
GCGACGGCGCGGCGTTCACCACGTGAACTGGTCGCTCAAAAGCGATCCGCACCCCACGTATTCACCCGCCGTTTCCGCCCTGCCCGCGCCGTCCGCACCGCGATCGTCGCGGCATCGGACGGATTCTTGACCAACGGGGCCGCGGCTCCTACCGTGCCGAAATCATGCTCCAACTCTGCCTCGCCGCACTGCTAGCCCTGGCCACGCATCTTCACGCGGCGGACCGCGAACCCATCCCTGATCGCATCGTGGTCCTCACCTTTGATGATTCCGTCGCCAGCCACGCCACCTTCGTCGGACCGCTGCTGAAAAAGCACGGCTTCGGCGCCACGTTCTTCGTCACCGAGGGATTTGAATTTGCCACCGACAAGCAGCACTACATGACTTGGGACCAGATCAAGGCCCTCCACGCCGACGGATTCGAGATCGGCAATCACACCCGCCGTCACCTCGGCGTCGCCCGGCAACCCGTCGCGCAACTCACCGAGGACATCGAACACATCGAGCAACAATGCGCGAGACTTGGCATTCCGCGCCCGACCAGCTTCTGTTACCCCGGCTACCAGACCAGCCCCGCCGCCATCAAACTGCTCCGCGAACGCGGCTATCGTTTCGCCCGCGCGGGTGGCTCCCGGGCCTTCGACCCCGTCAAGGACGACCCGCTTGCCCTGCCCCAGGCATTCGATGGCAAACCCGACTCCACCCTCGAACAATTCAAGGCCGCCGTCGCCCAGGCTCGTGACGGCAAAATTGCCGTCCTCACCTTTCACGGCGTTCCCGACCTCAAACATCCCTGGGTAAACACCACCCCCGAGAAGTTCGCCAGCTACCTCGATCACCTCAAGGAACAGCGTTGCCGCGTCATCGCCCTGCGCGATCTCGCGAAATACACCGCCCCCATTTCACCGTGACCGTTCCCAACCGCCCGGGCTCCCTGCCCCGACATCCTATTTCTTCGATAACGACTCGAGATAATCGAGCAACGACGCAAAATCGGCCACCGTCAGGCTGTTCACCAGGCCCTCCGGCATGATCGAGATTTCCCGCTTCTCGCGCCGGGCGATGTCTTTCACGTTGATCAGCAATTCCTGCGCGGCGGCATTGCGCACCGTGATCCGGTCCGCAGCCTCGACCGTAACAAAGCCGTCGATCTCCGTTTCGTCCTTCAGGACAAACCGCTGAGTGACAAATCCCTGCGCGATGGACTTGTTTGGCAGCAAAATGTTCTCGGCCAGATCCCTTCGCTTGAAGATGCCGGAAATCGTTCCCAAGTATGGCCCCTTCAACGGCTGCTCCGGCTTCACGGTATGGCAGTTCATGCAGCCCACCTGCGTGTAAACCTCCTCGCCGCGCTTCACCGAACCGCTCGTCTTCATAATTGCGTTCAGGACCTCCTCGACCTTCAACGCCCCCACCAACGGCCCCGCCGCGGCATTGGGCACTTCCAGCTTCAGCCGCTCCACCGCCTTCTTCGCCGCCCCCGCCACCGCCCGGTCCGGATCATTCAAAGCCGCCAGAATCTTCTCGCCCAGCACCTTTTTCCCCGCCAGCACTGATGCCTCGATCAACTGCCCGCGTCGCTTCGGCTCCACCCAACCCGCATCCAGCGCCGCCAGAATCTGATCCCGGGCCTTGTTCTTCACCTTCAGCCGGTCGGCCATCCGCAGCAGCACCGCATCCGCCCACACGGATTCCCCCGGCACCAGCCTCGACGCCTCGGCAACCAGCACCGCATGTTCCTTCTCGAGCTTGGTCGAATTAAACACCGCCTCCACTGTCTGCTCCGCCAGCGCCCCATCCACCTTCGCCGCCTTAAGTTTCGACAGGGCCGTCAGCAGCGCACGAACCGCATCCTGATTCAAATCCGCCCGGCTCAGGGCTTGAATCGCATTGGCCCGCACCTCCCCGGTCGATCCCTCCGCCACCGCCGCCCGCACCAAGACCGGCACCGCAGCCGCCGGCACCGCGCCCACGCGCGCCAACTGCCCCACTGCCACCGGCAACACCGCCGCATCCTTCTCCACCAGCGCCAGCAGCTTCTCCAGCGCCCCGCCCGCCTCGATGCGATGCCGGTTGAACTCGCCCGCCAGATACGCCGCCTCCCGCGCCTCCGCCCCCGTCATCACCCGGTTCAAGGCCTCCGCAATCCGCTTGGTCTCGCTCCACTCCTCCGGTTGATACAACGGCCCCCGCGTGTCCGGCCGCGTCCCCCACGAATTCCCCTTCCATTGCCCTTCGATGAAATGCAGCCGGCACAACGCCGTGAGCAAACCCTGTCGCCGCACAAAATCCGTCTCCCGTCCCAACCGCGCCAGCAACTCATCCACCAGCTTCACGTCGCGAAACGCATACAACGCCCGGAACGCCCCGTCCCGAACCGTCGGCGAATCCGTGCGGTCAATCGCCGCCAGGCACGCATCCATCGCCTTCAATTCCCGCAGCGCCATCATCGCCGTGTGCGCAATCACCGGATCGGCATCCGCCAGCAATGGCACCAACGCCCCGGCGTCCGCCACCCGCCCCAACCGCGCCATCCCGACTACCGCCTCCTTCCGTGTGCGTGCATCGGCCGCCTTCAATCCCGCCAGGAACGGCGCCGCCGGCACTCCAGCCAACTGCCCCTCATGATCCGTCAGCGCCCGCAGCGCCCACGCCGCGATCGTCGGATCGCCCGCCAGCTTCACCAAAGCATCCTGCGCCTTCTCCCCCAACCCCTGCTTCAGCGCAAACACCGCCGCCACCCGCGAAGCCAATGCCTTCGCCGAATTCCCCGCCAACGCCGTCAACGCCTCCGTCAACTCACCCGCCAAACCACGCCTTACCAACGATCGCTGGGCCTCCAACCGCCGCCGGTGACTCCCATCTTCCAGCAGTTTCACCAACTCCGCCCCGCCCACCTTCGCGAAATCCGGCAACGGCGCCGCTACAAAACCCTTCGGCGTCACCCGCACCACATAACCCACATCCATCCCCGCCCAGTTGAACGTCGCCCCCTTCCAGCTCAACGCATAGATCCGGCTCGACGCGTCCACATCCAGATCCGTGATGCGCGTGATCCCCAGAAACTGCTTTTGATCCACCGAAAACGTCGCTCCCTTCGCCGTCGGTCGATGCTGATAAACCCAGCTTCGCCCCCAATCACAGGTGAACGGCGCGTTGTTCCACTCCGCCGGAATCCCCGGCTCGTCGATCCACGCCGCACCTGTCCCGGAGCCGCCGCCATAATCCGCCAGCGGTTGGATGTGCTCGTCCCGGAAATTCTTGTACAGGCGCGGATAACCATGATCCGTCAGCCCCGTGAAATGGTGAAACCGCACGTCCCAGCCGCCCCCATCATTCGTGTTGTCACGCGTGAACAGGTCCAGCAACGGACTCACCGCCGCCTCGAGAATGTTCCGCGTGCCGTACGCAAACACCTGCAATCCGCTCCCATCCGGCCGCACCCGGATCACTCCCCCGCCCCGGAACTGCAGCTTCCGCCCGTCCGTCCCGTCCGCCTCCATGAAACCGAAATCCCCAATCGCCGCATACAGCCAGCCATCCACCCCCAGCTCCAAACCGTTCGACGTGTGGTCCGCCGGCCGGTCCTTGAAAGTAAACGCGCAGTTTTTAACCAGAATCTTCTGCTCCTCCGCCACCCCGTCACCGTCCTTGTCGATGAACACACTGATGTGCGGCGGATGCAGCACGTAGAGCCGGTCATGATCCCAAACCAA
The DNA here is from genome assembly GCA_964623105.1 of uncultured Akkermansia sp. Classification (GTDB taxonomy): domain Bacteria; phylum Verrucomicrobiota; class Verrucomicrobiia; order Limisphaerales; family BJHT01; genus BJHT01. The sequence continues at coordinate 2,698 of CAZUUP010000366.1, read as the reverse complement.
CCCGCGCGGCGAATCCACGTCCCGCACAAACACCTTCACCTCGTCCGCCCGCCCGTCGCCATCACGATCCCGCACCCGCAAAATCCGCCCCCGGTTCGGATCCCGCCCCAGCGAACCATTCCCGTCACTCGCTATATACAACGTCCCATCCGGCGCGGCCGAAACGAACACCGGATAATTCACCGCCGGCGGCGTCGCAAAGACCGTCACGTCAAATTCCGCCGGCGCCTTAACCTCCTTCAAAATCCCCTCCACCTTGTCCGCGGTCACCGGCGACATTTTCTCCACCACCTCCGCTGGCGGCAGCGGTTCCTTGTTGCCAGCCGCCTTGCCTCCCTTGACCCCTTTCCCTCCACCCGCCGCCCCAGCAGCAGCTTTGACCGGGGCCGCCGGCGCCGGCTGCGCCGCCCCCTTCTCCCCCAGCACCGCCACATCCCACAAACTGATCCACCCCCCGTTGCCCCCTCCCAACCCCGTCACCCGCACCTGCCGCGACACCGCCTCGAAGTCATGCTTGCGCAGCCCCGCCTCCTGGTTCTTCGCTCCATCCACCAGCATCTTCCACTCCTTTCCGTCCAACGAGCCCTCCACACGATACTGGTACGCCACCGTGCGCCGCTCCCAATCCAGCACCACCCCCGTGATCTTCTGCTCCTTGCCCAAATCCACCTGCCACCATTGCGGACGCCCCGCCCCATCAGCACACCAGCGCGTCCCCGCATCCCCGTCCAGCGCCTCCGCCGGATCATGCCCGCTCTGCGAACTCGACGCCGACGCCTGCCCCGCCACCGCCAAATTCGGCCGTTCCGCCGCCGGCATCACCGCCGCCATTGCCAACAGAACCAACCACGCGCTCAACCATGTTTTCACTTGCATAAAATTTTGCCGAAACTGCCACCAGACAACCCGTAAACGCAACCAACTCGTTCAGTTCGAACACCCCAATGACATCCCGACCACGACACGCGCGGTTTACCCGAGGTAAAGCTACTTCTTCACCCCATCCCGCCGCGGGAACAACGCTGCCGGCTCCCCGATCGT
>CAZUUP010000366.1:0-1557 GCA_964623105.1 uncultured Akkermansia sp. | reverse complement strand
GCTACTTCTTCACCCCATCCCGCCGCGGGAACAACGCTGCCGGCTCCCCGATCGTCTTACCCGCCTGCAAACCGCCCCACGCCGCCGCCGCCAGCGGCACCGTGCCCGCCGGCAATCCCAGTTGCTCAAAAATCTTTGCCGAAGTCCCCGGTAGAAACGGCTGCAGCAACACCGCCAGCACCCGGCAGGTTTCCGCGAGATTGTAGAGAACCTCATCGAGACGTCCCGCCTGCGCCGGATCCTTCGCCAGCTTGAACGGCGCGGTCTGGTCCACGTATTGATTCGCCCGCGTCACCAACTGCCACACGCTCACCAGCGCACCCTGCAATTCATACGCCCGCAGATGCCCCACCGTCGCCGCCACCGCCCGCCCCGCATCCGCCGCCAGTTCGTCCGACCGCGTCGGCACCACCCCGCCGCGATACCGCTTCAGCATCGACAACGACCGGTTCACCAGGTTCCCCAACCCGTTGGCCAGTTCCGCCTGATACCGCCCCTGAAATCCCGCATCCGTCCAGTTCCCGTCCGGACCGATGTCCAGCTCCCGCAACACATAAAACCGGAAGGCATCCAGCCCCCAGTCATCAATCACGGCCACCGGGTCCACGACATTCCCCGTCGTCTTGCTCATCTTCGCCCCATCCTTCTGCCACCAGCCATGCACCAGCAACTGCCGCGGCAACGGCAATCCCGCCGCCTTCAGCATGATCGGCCAATACACCCCGTGAAACTTCAGGATGTCCTTCCCGATCACATGCACATCCGCCGGCCACAACTCCACCGCCGTCCCTCCGTCCGGAGCCGCCTGACCCAGCGCCCCCTGCACCGCCCCGTCCCCCCTCGCCGCCGGCACGCTGATGTAATTCACCAGCGCATCAAACCACACATACGTCACATAACCCGGGTCAAACGGCACCGGAATCCCCCAGTTCAGCCGCGCCGCCGGACGCGTGATGCACAAATCCTCCAGCGCGTTGTTCTTCAAGAAACCCAGCACCTCATTGCGCCGGTAACTGGGCGCAATGAATTCCGGATTCGCCTCGATGTAATCGATCAGCCACTGCTGCTGATCCTTCAACCGGAAGTAATAATTCTCCTCCACCAACTCCACCACCTCGCCATACGACGGATCAAACGTCCCGTCCGGACGCCGGTCTTTCTCCGTCAGAAACGTCTCCTCCTTCGTCGAGTAAAAGCCCTTGTACGCCGCCTTGTAGAAGTGCCCCGCGCGCTCCAGTTTCGCCAGCACCGCCCGCACCACATCCTTGTGCCGCGCATCCGTCGTCCGCACAAAATCATCATTCGTCAGTTGCAGCTTCCCGGCAAAACGCCCCCAGATCGCCGCCAGGTCATCGCAATACGCCTGCGGGCTCTTCCCGTCCTGAATCGCCGCCTGCTGCACCTTCTGCCCGTGCTCATCCAGTCCCGTCAGGAAGAACACCTCCTCGCCCAGGCACCGGCGCGAACGGGCGATCACATCCGCGATGATCTTTTCATACGCATGCCCCAGATGCGGTTGGCCGTTTACGTAATCAATCGCGGTCGTCAGATAAAAAC
>CAZUUP010000365.1:0-6416 GCA_964623105.1 uncultured Akkermansia sp. | reverse complement strand
CTCGCCAGGACCGATACAGGCGCCGCACCGTCTGGCCGAGCAATGCTCGGCGCTCCGGTTCATGGGGAGGCATTGTTTGTTCGCTAGAGTCTGTACGCCAGGTCGCGGCGACCGACAGCCGACCGCGATCCGGGGAAAACCGCGGCCCAGCAACACCATGCGGGGATACGCCCGGCCATGGAGCCGCCAGCTCAAGTCCGCCACGGAACTGTTGATCAACGACGGAGGGAAAAGAGGCCGGCGGCATTTTGGAAAGGCCTTAACCGGTGTTGCCGGACGGGAAGGATGGGAGGAGGATCGACCGATGACCGAGCATTCCGTGATCCCGCGAAAGCCGCATGATTCATTCCGCATCCTGCACACCGCGGACTGGCACCTGGGCAAGTTGCTCGATGATCAGTCTCGCGACGAGGAACACGCCCGTTTCCTTGCCTGGCTCCTTGCGGCGGTCAAAGAACACGCCGTCGATGCCATCATCCTTGCCGGGGATGTGTTCGACACGGCGAACCCGCCGCAGTCCGCCGTGGGACGATACTTTGATTTTGTCTGCGACCTGTTCCGCCAGGGTGACTGCGCCCTAGTCATCATCGCGGGAAATCACGATTCCGCCGCACAACTGGAGGCGCCGAAGCGGGCGCTGCGAGCCCTGCGCGTCCACGTCGTCGGTTTCCTCGCTGAAAAGCCGGAAGCGCAGATTCTCCGCCTTCCCAGCGACCGCGATTCCAAGGTCGCCATCGCCATGTTGCCATTCCTGCGCGACCGGGATCTCCGCGTCGGCAGGGCGGGCGAGAGTGCCGACGATGTCCGCTCCCAAGTGGTGGCGGGGATTCGTCAGCGCTATGCGGAAGCTGCGCAGGCGGTCAAGTGCTCGGGGACGACTTGTCCGGCGTTGGCGACGGGGCATCTGACAGTGCTCGGCGCGAAAACATCGGACAGCGAACGGGACATTCATATCGGGGGTCTCGGTGCCGTCACCGCGGACAGCTTTCCCGATATCTTCGCCTACGTCGCGCTCGGGCACCTGCATCGTCCGCAAACGACGGACGCCAATGGGCGCATCCGATATGCCGGCTCGCCGATTGCCCTGAGTTTCAGTGAGGTCGAGGACCAGAAGGAGGTGCGGATTCTCGATGTCACCGCGGAGGGAATCGCGCAGCATGCCCTGCGGATCCCTGTGTTCCGCCGGTTGGTGCAGATTCGCACGACAATCGCCGGACTCGAAACGGCGCTGAAGCAAGCAACTCCCCAGTCCGGCGATCTGCGCACCTGGGTCGAGGTGGTGGTCGAGGATGCCACGCTCGAAGAAGATCTCAACGAGCGCGTCCGCAAGCTGGCCGGGGACAGCGGCGTCGAGGTGCTGAAGGTTCTGCGCGGCCGCCCCGCAGCGTTCTCCGGCATGAGCGCCGGGGAAGCCACCGACGACGAGGCCAGCGAAACGCTCCTCGACCAACCCCATCGGGTCTTTGAACACCTGCTGGGCCAGTCCGGGCACCTGGATCCGCAGGAAATTGAAAAACTGAAAACGGCCTTCGCCAGGGTGGTTGATCTTGATGCGCAAGCCGGACCCGCGCAAACACCATGAAAATCCTGCGCATCCGCCTGAAGAACCTCAACTCGTTGAAGGGAGCGCATTGCATTGACCTGACCGCCGAACCGCTGGCGAGCGCCGGTCTTTTTGCAATCACGGGACCGACGGGCGCGGGAAAATCCACCCTGCTGGACGCGGTCACGCTGGCGCTCTACGGCAAGGCCGCCCGCTACGGCAACGAGGCAAACCCGGAACATGTGATGAGCCGTCACTGTGGGGAATGCTCGGCGGAGGTGGAGTTTGAAGTGCCGTCCGGAACTTTCCGCGCCGTCTGGGAGCGGCATCGCGCCCGGAAGAAGGCTGACGGCGCCCTGCAGCAGCCAAAACGTTATATCTACAACGCCGCGGGTGAGCCCCTGGCCCAGTCGATCCGGGAGGCGGAGGAGAAGATCGAGGACCTGCTCGGCCTGAACTACGAGCGCTTCCTGCGCAGTGTCCTGCTTGCCCAGGGGGAGTTCGCCCGCTTCTTAAAGGCCGATGCCAACGAGCGGGCCGAGTTGCTGGAAAGTCTTACCGGGACGGCAATCTACTCCCGGCTGGGCCGGCTGGCTTTTGAGGAGGCGAACCGGCGCGAAAACGAGGTTGTTGCAAAAGAAGCCGGCCTGGCGCAGATCGCCATTCTGGGAGCCGATGAACGCAGAAAACTCGACGAGGATCTCCAGCGCGGCGAGGCAGAGCGCACACAACTGGCAAATGGAATTGCGACGGGAGCCGAGATGCTTGGGGAAATCGCGAGGCTGGAGGAGGCGCGAAAGAAAGAGAACGAAGCCAGTGACGAACAGACGCAGATCGCCAGGGACACCCAGGCCGCCGCCGCAAGTATGGAACGCCTGCGCCGGCACCGGTTGACGCTGCCCTTTGCCGAAGACCTGGCCCGGTTGGACGCTGCAGAGAAGGTGATGGAGAGGGCTGCGCGGCAAAAGGAGCAGGCGGTGAAAAGTCACGCCAAAGCAATCAAGACGCTCCATCAGGCGAACTACCTTCTGCGGTCGGCAATCAGGGGCGCGCTCGAAGGCCAGCAGCGCCGGGCGAAAGAGGCCGGGGAAACCGTTAAGCAGCAGGGCAAGGCGGCCGCGGATGCCCAGGCCTGGCTGGATGAGCACAAATCCGATGCGGCCCTCGCCGATCAACTGGGCGATCTGGTCGCGGCGATCGGAGACCTGAAAACCGCCCGAACTTCACTTGCCGACGACTGGGACGATTGGAGAAGCGTGGCCGCGCCGCTTCTGCCAGACGACGCCAAGGCCCTTCCGGGGAATCTCGAAACCACGACAAATCGCACATTGGAAACCGCCCTCGACGCTTTCCTCGGGACAGCCGCTAAACAACAGGAGGTCTTGGACGCGGACGTGAAAGACGCGAAGCAGCAATTGGACCTGCGCAAGGATCATCTCGAAAAGGCCAAGCTGATAGCCAGGCTCGAAGATCACCGGCATACCCTCAAAAGCGGCCAGCCCTGTCCTTTGTGTGGAGCCTTGGAACACCCGTATGCTGAGGGCGCGGTCCCTGGCGCCAAAGTTGCCGAACTCGAAACGGAACTCAAACGGGCGGGTGAAAAGCACGAACAGACCATGGAAAAGCGGCGCACGCTCTCCGGCAAAATCAAAGATTTGACTGCCGACCGTGGCAATCTGTCCGCCAGAATGCGCCATCGCGATGACTGTCTGAGCAGCCTGAAGAAGTTGCTACAACCACTCGCGGAAAAAGTCCCCGATGCAGGCGGTGAGGACGCGCTTCGGAACCGCCTCAAGGGACGTGAACTTGCCTGTCGCAAACAACTCAAAGCCCAGGCTGACGCAGTTCGGTTGAAGGCGGAAGCAGAGCAAAACATGAAGGCGGCCACCGAGGAAGTGGCACGGTTGGAAAACAAGGTCGGTACTCTGGAGGCTTCGCCTGCCGAGAGCGAATTCCAGCCAGTGGCCGCCGAGGACCTGCCACCCGTGGCCGACGCGGAAAACGCTTATTCCGCGGCCGTTCTTGAGGAGAGAACCACCACGACTCAGGTGCATGACCGCACCGCTGACCTGGAAGCGGCCGTGCGGACCCTGAACGAAATCAAGAAACCGCTGGAGACCGCAGTCGCGGGCATTGAGTTCAAAACGCTGGACAATCTTCGCTCCGCCAAGATTGCCTCCGATGCGGCCCGACAAATCGAAGCCCAGGAGAACAGCCTGAAACAGCGAACGAATGCGGCGGAGGCGCTTTTGGGGCAGGCCCGGAAGGACATCAAAACCCTGCTTGAAGCAAAGGTGCTGGAAGGGAACGAGGCGGTGTTATTCAAGGGCCGGCAGACTGCTTTGAAGCGGGACGCGGAAAAGCTGCTGGAATTCCAGACAACCCGCCGCAACCGGATCAAGGCCGACGACGACAACCGAAAACTGCGGCTGGAAAAGGAAACGGAACTGGCGGAGGAACGCGCCAATCTTGTGGTGTGGAAACGGTTGCGGGAACTCATCGGCTCTCATGATGGGAGCAAATTCCGCCGTTACGCGCAGGCCATCTCGCTGGATATTCTCACCCGTCATGCCAATCGCCATCTGGCGGCACTTAGCAAACGCTACCGTATCTGCCGCGATACAACGGAGGCGCTTGACCTTCAGATCGAGGATCTCTACCAGGCCAGCGTCCGGCGGCCCACGGCCAGCCTTTCGGGCGGCGAAAGTTTTCTGGCCAGTCTCGCGCTGGCGCTGGGGCTTTCCGACCTCGCCGGTCGCACGGTCCGGATCGATTCCCTCTTCATTGACGAAGGTTTCGGCAGCCTGGATCCGGAGACCCTCGAAGTCGCCATCGACGCCTTGGAAAGCCTCAGGCAAAACCACAAGACGGTCGGCGTCATCTCGCACGTCGGCTTGCTCAAGGAACGCATCAGCACCCAAATCGTGGTCGAGAAAATGGCCGGCGGTGTCAGCAGCATCCGAGTCATCCCCGAAGAAAACGTCCCTTGAAGTGCGCTCAAAGCCTGCCCGGCCTCTTGCGAATGGGCAGCCAATCCATAATCGCGCTGAAGGAGGAAACGGACATCAACCGCTTCGTCACCGGAGGCCGGACTACCGTCTGGTTGAACACGATCCAACAAGGACTCGATGACGTCGAATGGATCGCCTTCTTAGCCACCCAGCCTTTAGATTGACACATGCCCATATTCCCATATTGTGACCCATATCATGAAAACCACGCTCGATCTGCCGGACGATTTGCTCATCACGGCCAAGGCTTTGGCCGCCAGGCGCAAGACCACCCTGAAGGCCATGGTGGAGCACGCCTTGCGTCGGGAAATCGCTCCGCAGGAAAACCTGGCGCCCGACAGCCTCTACGAAATGGGGCCGTTTGGCATCCTGAGCCTGAAGAAACGCCGTCACAGGCTGACTCCAGAGCAGGTACAGCGTCTTGTTGATCATCAATATGATGAAGAAGACGCCCGAGTCATTTCCATCGCCACGCGGAAATCATGATTCAACTGCTCGATGCCAATGTCCTGATTGCGCTGGGAGACTCCAATCATCCGCACCGGGCTGCGGCTCTGGAGTTTTTTGAGAAATGCGCGAGCGTCGAGGGCTGGGCTACCTGCCCGCTGACAGAGAACGCCTTCATCCGGATTTTTGGCGCGAGCAATTACCCCAATGGGCCAGGCTCGGCGGCAGAAGCGAGGCGGGTGCTCAACAGTTTTAGGGCCGCTCCCGGTCACCAGTTCTGGCCCGACGAGCTTTCCCTGACGGATCTGCAAACCTTTCCCAACCTCCCGGCTTCCAGACACCTCACCGACCTTTACCTCCTTGCCCTCGCCATGAAGCACGGAGGCAAACTGGCCACCTTGGACCAGAGCTTTGATCCCGCCCCGCTCGCCGGCGGAGCGGAGGCGCTGCACGTCATCGCCCCATGAGCCACACGTTTGCCTGCCCGAATTCAGCCGGGTTCAGGACGGGAGCGGTTCTTGAGATTGGCATTTCTTGGGGAATAGGGCGCGCGGCGCGCCAGGGACAGAGGTGCCCTACCTCTTTTGCGGTTGCTGCGTCGTTTTGCGGTGATCGGGGTGGTGAAGTTTGAGAACTCCCTCGTCCGTTGCCCTCTCCCGGTGAGGCTGTTTTCCAGAACGATGCGATGGAACGGGGAGCGCGCACGTCCCGAATGGGCCAGTGCCAATGACGACGATGTAGCTCGACATTCCAATATCGAGAGTTCGACAGGCACGAGGGACTCGACTTTGGAAAGTCGAGCTACACTTTGGTGGGGCAGCGAATTTCCGCGGACTGCCCTGCCGACGGTGGTGCTATGGTCGGGAAGTTCTGCGGGCTGCATTCTCTTCCATCCGGTGCCGATGCCGGCGGCGGGGGGCGGGCAGCAAGGCCGTCCAAGGAGTCCGCCCGGTCTTGGGGCACCAGCGTTGGAAAGGTGGCGAGGGTGAGGGTGCAGTCAGGGACCAGGCTCGACCGCCAGGGATGCGCAGATGAGCTCCTTGTCGTTGCGGGCGTAAATGGATTGGTTCGCGAAGGCTGGATGTGACCAGACGACAGGGCGGCCGGGATCACGGTTGGCAGGAGCGAGCAGTGGCGTGCGACTGATTTCCTCGTATTTTTCGGGGCTGAGTTTCGCGATGATGAGGTCGCCCTTTTCGCTGAAGATGAAGGTCCGTTCGCCATGTTTAACGACGAAGGCGTGCCCCCAGCGCTCGGACTTGCCGCTCGTCGGCGCGAAGGTTTCCCAGAGGCGCTCGCCGGTGGCCAGCTTCAGGCAGCGGAACTGACCATAGCTGCACGGGCGGGAGATGTGACCGCTCTCGATGAGCGGTGTGGCCATGACGCTGTGCAAGCCGTGGGTGTCCTGCTCGCTC
>CAZUUP010000364.1:0-6442 GCA_964623105.1 uncultured Akkermansia sp. | reverse complement strand
GGTTGCACCGTTCGCACGGCGGGATTTGGCGCGGGTTGCGCGGTCGCGCGGTTGCGCAGTCGCAGGGGATGATCGAACCGTTCTCCTTGCCGGCAGTTTATCGTATATACTCGGCGCCTGCCGTGCCAGAAGGTGTCGGGATCATCGGCAATTGACGACGGGTCGCCGGGCGGCGGGAGAATCCGACGAATCAGGCGGGAAGAATAGAAGATTGGCGGGACGACTTTTTGGGACGGGATTTCTCGCGTCAGTCAACGAGCCGTCCACGGATGACAACCCTTTGGCGGAGAGGGGGGGATTCGAACCCCCGATACGATTTTACTCGTATAACGGTTTAGCAAACCGCCGCTTTAGGCCACTCAGCCACCTCTCCAACCGTGGGCTCCCCAAAGCTTGCACTCTGGAAGCTGTCAGTTGCTGTCGCCTTGTTTCTCCGGGAGGCCTTTCGTCGCATTGCTGGACGATCCCGGTGAGTTGTCGAACTGGCACGACCGCGCTGACGGACGGGTTATATGCCTGTGGCGGGCACCGGTCAAGTTTGCTCGCTCGCGCAAACTGCAGATGCGTTGTGCCGCCCATACTGTGCTTCGGCAGGGCGACGCGTAAACCTGAGTTCTGGCAGCGGACACGACGCGTGCGCATGCGGTGGGTCGCTCGACTGCCCGTGGCGGGGGGCATGGGCGCGCTGACCGTCTCGATCGGGATTCGCAGATCTGCCCGGATCCAGGGCGAGCAATGGGCGGCTTGTGCCCGGTGCCCGCCGGTGTCGTCGGGCGGGTTGGTTCGATGACGGTTGTGGCTCGTGTACCGTGGAACAATTGCCATCGCAATTGCTGCCGCTGATGCCTAACGTGCGGTCCGAGTATGAAGAAAGCATGGGTGACGGGTGCGGGGGGATTGATCGGGAATCAGTTGGTGCAAGTGGCGGCGCGGTATGCGCCGGGGTGGGAGGTGCGCGGGTGGCGGCGTGAGGAGTTGGACCTTACGGATTTTGCGGCGGTGGCGCGGGCGTTTTCCGCGGAGGGTCCGGAGTTGGTGATTCATTGTGCGGCGTTGAGCAAAAGTCCGGCCTGTCAGGCTGATCCGGCGCGGGCGTGGCGGTTGAACGTGGAGGTGACGGAATGTCTGGCGGAACTGGCGGCGGGTATCCCGTTGATCTTTTTTTCGACCGACCTGGTGTTCGACGGGCGGAAGGGGAATTACACCGAGGACGAGGCGCCGAATCCGCTGAGTGTTTATGGGGAGACGAAGGTGGCGGCGGAGGCGGTGGTGCTGCGCAATTCCCGGCACGCGGTGGTGCGGACTTCGCTCAATGGCGGGGTGTCGCCCACAGGGGACCGGGGGTTCAACGAGGAGATGCGGCGGATGTTCCGGGCGGGGCAGGTGTTGAATCTTTTCACGGACGAGTTTCGCTGCCCGATGGCGGCGGAGGTGACGGCACGGGCGGTGTGGGAGCTGGCGGGGCAGGGGATCAACGGGATTTATCACGTGGCGGGGAGCGAGCGGTTGTCGCGATGGGACATCGGGCGGTTGGTGGCGGCACGGTGTCCGGAATTGCGCCCGCAGTTGCGGGCAGGATCGCTGAAGGAATATCAGGGCGCGCCGCGTGCGCCGGACACGACGCTGAACTGTGCCAAGGCGCAGGGTCGGCTGTCGTTCCCGCTGCCGGGATTGAGCGAGTGGTTGACAGCAAATCCCGCGGCGGCATTCTGAGAACCATGAAAGCATTTTCCCTCGCGGTGGTATTGCTGACGGGTGTGGTGGGGGCGGCGTGGGCCAGCGACAAGGATAAACCGAAGAAAGACGCTCCCGTGGAGCGGGCACCCCAGGCGGGGGCGGAGCGTAAATTCAGCGAGGCGGAAAGGCGGGAGATCGGCGGGTACGTGAAGCTGAAGGCCGGTGAAGGGAAGAAGGGCAGGGGTCTGCCGCCGGGGTTGGCGAAGAAGGTGGCGCGGGGCGGGAAGCTGCCGCCGGGATGGGAGGGCAAGCTGGTGGTTGGACAGATGTTGCCGGTGGAGATTTTCCAGCAGTGCCAGCCGCTGCCGCGCGAATTGTCGGTGCGCCTGCCGGTGCCGCCGGTAGGCACAGTAACGGTGGCGATTCAGGGCCGGGTGGTGCGATTGATCGAGGCTACGCGCGAGATTCTGGATGTTTTCGAGCTTTTGCCGTGAGGCTGTAGGGTGTCGTGATGGCCCCGAGTGTTGTCCGTGAAGGCGCGTTGCCGCCGGGTGGTCCGGGGTATCGGGGGCGGCTGGCACCGTCGCCAACGGGTTACCTTCATCTGGGCCATGCGCGGACGTTTTGGACCGCGCAGGAGCGGGCGCGGTTGGCGGGCGGACGGCTGATTTTGCGGAGCGAGGATCTGGATCGGGGCCGGGTGCGGGCGGAATTCTGCCGGGCGATGCTGGAAGATTTGCGGTGGTTTGGGGTGGAGTGGCAGGAGGGGCCGGACGTGGGGGGCGGTTGCGGGCCGTATGAGCAGAGCCAGCGGATGGAGTTTTATCGCGGGGCGCTCGAGAAACTGCGCGCGGGCGGTTTTTTGTTTCCGTGTTCGTGTTCGCGGCAAGAAGTGTTGCGGGCGTTGGGGGCGCCGCATGCCGGGGAGGAGGAACCTTTGTACCCGGGCACGTGCCGCGACCGGGTGGCGGGCGGGCGGCATTGTGCGTGGCGGTTTCGCGTGCCGGACGGCGAGCGGGTGGCGTTTGTGGATGGACGCGAGGGGCCGCAGGAGTTCGTCGCCGGGCGGGACTTCGGGGATTTCGTGGTCTGGACGCGGGAGGGTTTTCCCGCGTATCAGCTGGCGGTGGTGGTGGATGATGCGGCAATGGGAGTTACGGAGGTGGTCCGGGGGGCGGATTTGCTGGCTTCGACGGCGCGGCAGTTGTTGCTGTACCGGGCGCTGGGACTGACGCCGCCGGGCTTTTATCATTGTCCGCTGATGACGGATGCGGCCGGTGTGCGGCTGGCCAAGCGGCAGGATGCCTTGAGTCTGCGGGCCCTGCGAGCGGCGGGGCGGACCCCAGAGGAGTTGCGGGCGGGATGGACAACGGCGGGCGGGGAGGCGCGCTGCACCGGGGGCGAGGAGTGAGGCGGGCGCGGCTCGAATAATCGCGCTGTGCAGGCGTCGGCTATGCAGGCAATGAACAAAGCTGGTTCGATAATTCTCTTCACTGTGGGCGCGGTGCTGGCCGGTGTGTATGTGTATTACTTCACCAACTGGCTGACGCCGGTCGAGTTGCGGCTGGCGGTGATGCAGCGGCCGATTCCGATGAAGCCCAAGGAGGTGCCGCAGGCGCAGAAGGTGGCGTTTGTGTTTGACCGGAAGTATGAGCTGACCGAGGTGAAGGTGGTCCCGCTTTTGAACGGCAAGTACAATGAGTTCACGCTGGCTTCGTGGCATCTGATCGCGCATTCCAACTCGGTGCCGACCAGGGGCTTTGCGTATGGGGATCAGGTGCGTGGGATGATTCCTGCCGTGCCGCATTCCAAGATTTATCCGCTCGAACCGAATGTCGCCTATCGGGTGATGATTGCGTCGGGCAAGCATACAAAGGAGTTCGATTTTACGGCCAAGCCGGCCCCACTCCTCCCGGCGCAGTAAGGGCGTGGCGTGGCGGGTGACGGCGGGCTTTTTCCAACTCTCGGGAGGGCGGGGCGTTCGTCCGGAGGCGTGGCTGCTGGTGGAATGCTGAATTTTCTGTGGTGCGGATGGCGGTCTTTGGAGGTGGCAGCTTTCGGCGCTCCGGTTCGTGACTTGAGCGGGTTTTTTGGTGGCGTTCTTTACTGGGGGAAAAACTTCCGTGCCATTTCCGGCTTGGTGGGTGGTCATGTCCGCCGTTAGAAATCCCGCGCATGATCACGGTTGTCGGCAGTTTCAACATGGATTTGTTCATCGAGGTGCCGCGGTTTCCGGCGCCGGGCGAGGCGATTCATGGGCGGAACTTCCGCCGGGCCCCGGGGGGCAAGGGCGCCAATCAGGCGGGTGCGATTGCGCGGTTGGGGCATGCTTCGGCGATGGTCGGGGTGGTGGGATGCGACGCATTTGGCGATGAGATGGTGGGGAACCTGGCGGCTTTGGGAGTGGACGTGCGCGGGGTGGTGCGACGTGCGGAAACGGCCAGCGGCACGGCGATGATCGTGCTGGATGCGTCGGGGCAGAATCAAATCGTGGTCGCCAACGGGGCCAATTCCACGCTCACGGGCGACGAGGTGCGCCGGCAGGAGGCACTGTTCAAGGAGTCGCACGCGGTGGTCACGCAGTTGGAGACGACGGCAGAGGCGGCGGAGGCGACGTTGCGGTTGGCGCGGGAGTTGGGAAAGTTGGTCGTGCTGAACCCGGCGCCTTTCACTCCCGTGAGCGCCGAGTTGTTGTCGCTGTGCGACTGGATCGTCCCGAACGAGGGCGAGGCGGCGGGATTGACTGGCGGGGAGGTCCGTGACGTCGCGACGGCGGCGGCGGCCGCGCGCAGCATTCGGGCGCGTGCGGGACGGGCGTGCGTCGCGGTGACGCTGGGTGCCGAGGGGGTTTGGCTGGAGACACCGAGGTTCGCGGGGCACGTGCCGGGGTTTCGCGTTCAGGCGGTGGACACGGTCGGGGCGGGCGACACATTCATCGGGGCGCTGGTGACGCGGTTGGTCGAGGGGGCGGAGGCTCGTGAGGCGGCACGATTTGCCTGCGCGGCGGCGGCGATCGCCGTGACGCGACGCGGGGCGCAAGCCAGTGTGCCGACGCGGGCGGAAGTGGTCGCGATGATCGAGGGGCGCTGGCCGTGAGCGGGTGGGTGGGTGCGGGTCACTGCGGCGGCAATGGAGCTTCGGAGTGAACCTTCCGTTTCTCAATTACTGGAACCGGGGAAGGGCTGGAATTCCCTTGTCAGCCAAGGCTGCTGTGGCGGTGGGCCGGAGTCGGAGGGACGAAGCTGCCTTTCGTCCCCGGGGCACCTTATCGGGCCGGACGGAAGCCGGCGCACTCACATCAGCTTGAGTTTCGGCAGGTCTTGGGAGTCAACCAGACCGACGGGTTCGCGCCGGGCATTCACGACGATCAGGTCGTCAATGTTGCGCTCGTTGAAAATCTTGAGTGCTTCGGCCGCGAGAGCGTTGTCGCGAATGCAAATGGGGTTGCGCGTCATGACTTTGGCCAGAGATTGGGCGAGCAGGTTTTCATCGCGGGCCATGTGGCGGCGGAAATCTCCGTCGGTGAAAACACCCACCAGCCTGCCGGCGGAATTGATGACGCTGAGGCTGCCTGACTTCGCACGGGTCATGAGGAGCAGGGCTTCCTTGACCGTGAGCGACTGGGCGGCGACGGCGTTGCGTTCTTTTGTACGCATGATGTCGCTGACCCGGACGAGGAGCGCGCGGCCGATGGCCCCGGCGGGGTGATGACGCGCAAAATCCTTCTGTGTGAAACCGCGGGCCTGGAGGATGGCCATGGCGAGGGCGTCGCCCATGACCAGCATGGCGGTGGTGCTGGCGGTCGGGGCGAGGTTGAAGGGGCAGGCCTCCTGCGGGACGTGGACGTTGAGGATGACGTCGCTGTGGCGGCCGACGGTGGATTTGGGTGCGCCGGTGAGCGCAATGATCCGGACCTGGAAACGCTTGAGGGCGGGCAACAGGTTTACCAGTTCCTCGGATTCCCCCGAGTAACTCAGGGCGAGAATGACGTCGCCGTCGTTCACGATGCCGAGGTCGCCATGGAGGGCATCGACACTGTTGAGCACGACGCTGGTGGTGCCGGTGCTGGTCAGGGTGGCGGCGATTTTGTGGCCGACGTTGCCGGATTTTCCGATGCCGATGACCACGACTTTGCCCCTTTGGCGGACGGCGTCGGCGATGGTTTCGACGGCGGCATTGAAAGATTCGTCCAACCGTGCGCGCACGGCACGGAGGGCGGTCAATTCAATCTCAAACACGCGGCGCGCTCGGGCGAGGTGATTCATGACGTGGTCAAGTATGGCAGAGGCGCGGCGGTTTCACGATTTGTTTTGCGAGGCGCAAGCAGGCGCGCAGAGCGTGTGACTTCAGGCTCGACGGCGGCGACGGCAGTGACATCATGCCGGGGTGCTGACGCGGTCTGGGCTGTGTGGGCACCTGAGAACGACGACCATTTCATCGCAAAACTGATTCCATGAATATGACCCGAATTTCCGCCCGTCACGCCGTTTCCGTTGCCGGCCGGCTTCAGAGTGTCGTGACGCTGATGGCGTTGACGCTGGCCGGTTCCGTGCAAGCGCATCCCGGGCATGCGCTCACCGATGCCGGTGCGGCGCACATGTTGACCAACCCTGATCATCTGGCGGTGTTGTTGTTGCTGGGTGGCGCGCTGTTTGTCGCGGCCCGGTTTGTGCAGCGAAATCTGCCGCGGCGCGCCTTGCAGTGCGGCGGTGCAATCGCGTGGGTGGGTGCGGTGGTCCTGTGGGGTCTGCGGGGTTGATCAAAG
>CAZUUP010000363.1:0-6446 GCA_964623105.1 uncultured Akkermansia sp. | reverse complement strand
GCGATGTCGATGACGTGGACGTCCAGGCGATCGTGGCCAGCCGGCTCCGCCGCGGCGGGGTCGACAGTGGGCGCCTTTGCGGGTCGGGGGCCGGACGGCGGCACCGGCACCGACACCGTCTCGGCCGGGCCGGCCTCACAGCAGCACCCGCTGCCCCAAGGAATTTCGCCCATACCGCTCCCGCATCTTTTCCGGCTCCTGCCCGATGTCAAAAGCCGCCTGCGCCGTCGGCGACGACACCAACTCCAACCCCTGCCGGTAAAAACTGTCGAAACTCAGCGTCGGATCGTCCGCCGCCGCATCGTTGATGCGCTGCATCTGATCCAGCGAACGCCGCAACTGCTGCCGCGTCATCGCCCGCCCCTCGCTGATCTCCGTCGGCAACACCACATCCCGCACCTTGAACTCCGCCGCGTTCGGATCATTCCCAATCACAAACGGCGCATGCTGGCCACCCAGAAAATTCGGTCCCCCGGACCGCGACATCGTCGGCAACGTCATATAAGCCGGCATCCCGCCACGGACCCCACGCTTGTACGACACCACCGAACCGAACGATGGATGAAACGTCACAAACGCCCCGCAACCCACCGGCACCGGCGTCGGCGCGCCCGTCATCAAATAATGGTTTCCACCGCCATGATTTGGATCCTTGTGGCAGATCGACCGCACGATGGTGAATTTGTCCGACACCCCCGCCAACAACGGCACGACCTCGGAAAAATGCGCCCCCGGAATCTTCGTCTTGATGGTCCCAAATTCCCCCCGGATCTCCCTCGGTGCGTCCGGCTTCGGATCAAAGCTCTCGAAATGGCTCGGGCCGCCGTCCAGCCACACCATGATGCAACGCACATCCTCCGGGCTGCTCTTGCCTGCCGCCGCCGCTGCCTCCGCCCGCAGGCGCAACAAATCGGCAAAACCCACCCCCGCCGCCGCCCCCAACCCCAACTGCAAAAAGTCCCGGCGGCGAATCCCCGCGCAATTCACATTGGTATCACTCATGGTATTTAATCCTCGGGTTGGACGAAGCGGCGCAAATTCCGTTCAGTGGTTGAAGACGAATTCGGCCGAGTTGATCAGCGCCCACATGATGTCCTCAGTGGCCGTCTTTCGCGTGGCCCCATCGACCCGAAACGCCGCCTCCGCCCGCCGCGCCTCCTCGGCTGTGGGGAACCGTCCGTAGGCTGAAAGATATATCTCCGCCACAATTTCCCGCTCGGACAGCTTGCCCCCCGCCAGCTTCGCCGCCCGCCCTTCAGCCGCGCCAATCCGCGCCTGCAACTTGTTCGAGTTCATCAGGTGCAGCACCTGCACCACGCTTGTCTTCGTGTCCCGCTCACACGGACATTCCGCACTTGAATTCGGCCGGCCAAAGGCATCGAGGAAATCCGAATCGAGTTTGTGATTCCACGTCTCTCCCGCCCGCACCCCGGGCGGCAATCCCTGAAACGTGTCCGGCACCCCCGTAACCGCCAGGACCGCATCCGACAACACCTCCGCCGGCAGCCGGCGACGATACGCGCGCGAGAAATTTCTCGTGTCCGCCAGGTTGTTCTCCGTCGCCAGCGAACTCTGCTGGTAAACCCGCGAACGCATGATCGTCCGCATCAAATGCTTCAAATCAAACCGATGGCTGACGAAGTCCTTCGCCAAAAAATCGAGCAATGCCTCGTTGGACGGCGGATTCGACGCGCGAAAATCATCCACCGGTTCAACCACCCCTCGCCCCGTAAATTCCGCCCAAACCCGATTGACCACCGCCCGGGCAAAAAAAGGATTCTCCGGCCGCCGCATCCAGTCCACGAAAAGCTCCCGCGGATCGCGCCCCTCCGGCACCGCCACCACCGGCGCACCGTCGGGCGGCGCCGGTTGCAGCGTTTCCCGCGTGACGGGATGTTTTACCTCACCCGCCCCACCATGAAAAATGTACTCCGGCTCCCCGGAAATGGGCGCCGAAATCCCCTGCCCCTTCCGCTTGATTTGCCCGAAATAGGCCGCCACCTGATAAAAATCTGTCTGGCTCCACTTCTCACTCGGGTGGTGGTGGCACTTCGCGCATTCCATCCGAATCCCCAGAAAAATCTGGCTGACCATCGTCGCCACGTCCGCCGGTTCCCGGCGGTCCCGGAAAAACACCACCGGCCCATACTTGTGCGTCGATCCTTGCGCCACCAACAACTCCGCCACCATCTCGTCGTAAGGCTTGTTCTTTCGAAACGACTCGCGCAGCCACTGATCAAAAACATACACGCTCTTCACCCCGACCCGTGACGGATTCGGGCGCAGCAAATCCGCCCACTTCACCGCCCAGTGATCAGCATACGCCGGACTGTCCAGCAGCCGTTCGATCCACCGCTCGCGCCGCGAAGAATCCTTCTCCGCCAGAAACTGGCGGACCGCCTCCGCCGAAGGCAGTTGCCCCGTCACATCCAACGACGTCCGGCGCGCAAACTCCTCGTCACTGCACGTCGCCGCCGGCGCAAATCCCAGCTTCTGTAGCTGGGCATAAACCAGCCGGTCGATCTCATTGTTCACCGGCAATCCCGCGTAAGCCGACCCCGGCAGCATCCGGTCCGTCGGCACCGTCAATCGCGACACATCCACCATCCCCATGTAACGCGCCAGAACGACCCCCTGCCCGGATGCCTGGCCAACCGTCACCACCCCCTGATCATCCACTTTGGCGATTTCCTTTTCGTTCGAGCTGAAATCTGCCAGATGCGTGACATCTCTCACGCCCCCGTCCGAATACCGCGCGCGCACTCCCAATCGTTGCACGCTCCCCTTCCGATAACGCCCCTCGCGGGGATAAACTTCAATTCCGCTCAACACCGGATCCTCAGGTTTGCCATAAGGCATCCCCTGCCGGATCCAGTCCACCAGCATCCGGTATCCCTCCGAATCGGGTCGCAATCGCAGCCCGCCTCCGTGCTGCACGTCCATCGTCGGCTTCCTTAACAACAAGCTCTCCTCCGGCGCTGCCACCGATACCCGACGTCCACGCGAATGCTTGAGAATGTGGCTGTAATCCTCCTTCGGGTCGTAGGCGAACACCGACAACTTAAAGCCCGCCTGCCCATCCGGTTTCGCATGACACGACCCCGCATTACAACCGGCCCGCCCCAGCACCGGCAGGATGTCATTCACAAAACTCAACTGCCCGCCCGCCGCACCCCCGGTAACCTCAATCGTGACCCGCTCCTCCTTTGACCCCGCACGAACCGTCACCTCACTCTTTCCCACCCTAAGCCCGCGCACCACGCCACCCGAAGTTACCGTCGCCGCATCCAGATTGCTGGACCGAAATTCAGCCCCGCCAGTGAGTTCCACATCGAACCCCGCGGTATCCTTCCCCGTCACCAGCAGCTGCTGGGTCGCCCCCGGGATCAAAGCCACGCGCGCAGGAAACACCTTTAGCACCGAAACTGCCGGAGAACCCACATCCGCCGCCAATGTGGTGATCACAGCCAGCGCAAAAGCCACGCCCCACCTGAAAGTGGCAAACGACAAGCTTCGAATCATTAAACAGAAACCGGGCACCCTTACCAGACGCCGACCGCAGCCGCGGCATTGAAAATCATCCGTAGATTTCGTGCTCAAATCGAGCACCACCCTCTGCTGTTCCAAATTGGAACGCTCGAAATCGTGCGCGATCAACCTCTTTGTCCGCCCCGACACCCTTACTGTTCCAACCGGATCTCAACCGAAAATTCGCCCCTGATCCCAACCAATCCGCTCAGCCCTTGGCCCCGTACACACCCTTGGCACCATACTTCCCATAGTAGCTGTAGTTGTAGTACGAATCGTAGTAATAGCCTCCCAAACCGACCCGCCGCGGCAAGCGATTCAAGATCACACCCGCCATGGGAGCATCAGCATGCCGGAGCATCTGGATCGCACGCAGGGTTGCTTTCCGCGGTGTCTTGTTCGCCCGCGCCACCAAGCAAACCGTCTGCACTTCTTTGACCATCAGCAAAGTATCGCTGACCGCATGAACGGGCGCCGAATCGATCACCACCTTGTCATAGTGCAGCAGCGCCTCCGTAATCAGTCCCGCAATCCCGTGCTGTCCCAACAGTTCAGCCGGATTCGGCGCCGTTGTCCCCGCCGGAATATACGCAAAGTTCTCCACACCTGTGGTCTTGACAATCTCCTTCAGCGTCTTCCTTCCTAAGATGAAATCCGTGACCCCCGCGTCCTTCTTGTCCTTGCCAGAAATCGCCTTTTCAACCGCCGGCCGTCGCAAGTCACCATCAATCAGCAACGTCTTCGCACCCTGCTGCGCCAGGCTCACTGAGAAATTCAATGAGCAAAATGTCTTCCCCTCCGCCGGAATCGCACTGGTAAAAAGATAAACCCGCCGGTTTTCCGGCTTCCCCAGCATCGACAACGAGGTTCGTAACGTTCGAATTGCCTCCGCCCCAATCGACTTGGCGTCATCGACCACCACCAACCCACGCCCCGAACCGAACGAAGTGATCTGCGGAATAGCTGTCAACACGGGCACCTGCAAAAACTCCTCGGCCTGGTCAACCGACTTGATCGAACTGTCAATCTGATTGAGCAGCAACGCCAGCATCACGCCACCCATCAACCCCACCAGCACCGCCGCCGCCATGATCTTCACCTTCTGCGGCTTGGCCGGTATCATAGGCGCCATGGCGGGCTGCACCATTCGCAATTTGTCGGACTGCAGTTCCTTGGTTACCTGACTCTCCTTCATCCGTTTCAACACCGCTTCATACAGTCCGCGGTCGGACTCAACTTCACGCGTCAGCACATCAAACTCGATCTTCTGCTTGTTGAGCCCGAGCGCCAGCGTTTCCTGCTCCCGCAACGCAATCTCCAAGGTTTCCTCCGAAGATTTCGCGCCCGAATAGGCCGTCTCGATCGTCTTGGGAATCTTGAGCACCGCATTGGTCAGCGCATTGCGCCATTCATTCAACGCGCTCAGCGTTGCAATGTATTTCGGATGCTTTGGCAGATAACGCTGCTTGATTGCCGAAAACTCACTGTCATATTTCGATAGGTTCGATTGGATATCCCGCACCGCCGGATCACTCGCCACGCTCGCAATCCCGAGCAGCGCCCCGATATTCATCCCCAGCTTGTTGATCTGCGCCAAGTCAGACTCCAAACTGATCCGCTTCGACTTGGCTTCGGTGACTTTGGCGCTTAGCTCCTTCAGCTTCTGACCCACAATGTCCTTCTTATCATCGAGGGAAATGGACGCCACCTTTTCCCGATACGCCTGTAGCGCCTGTTCGGAAGCTCGCATCTTCTTCTTAAGCTTCTCCGCCTCATCCACCAAGAACTGATTGGCCGAAAGTCCACTGGAGACATACTGCTCATAGGACAGTTGGACGTACTGCGTAAACACCGAATTGGCCAGCATCGCCGCAACTTGAGGGTTTGGGTGCTCGACCGAGACGTCAATCAACCGCGTCCCGCGCCGTAACCTCGATTCAGTCAAAGCCGCCAGTGTTCCTGCAACCTCCTCACTGGTAATTTCCTTTTCCTGCTCCTTGGTTCCCGCCACGGCGTCAAACAAACCTTTCCGCTTTTCATACACCGCCAAAAATTGCGGATTCTTTGCCAAATGATTCGTCGCAGCCACGCGCTCAAGTACGGGCCGACTCACCAAGGTCTGCTCAAAAGTCTTGAGTATTTCCGTCGTTGCCTGGGGATCCTGCTTAAACTTGCCGAAATCGAGCACCTTCGTTTCCTCCTCAACCTGAAGCGTCAATGTTGCCGAATAAATCTTCGGCGACCGCATGACATACAAACCACCAAGGAAAGTGGTCAAAAACAGGACCAACAAGACCGCCCAAATCCGCTCCAGAAATACATGGTATAACTGACGCAGATCTACGGAACTTCCAGCCTCCTGCTCAAACTCAACCTCAGCACGATTGGGTATCATGTCAGAACAACCCCTCTTCCACCGTAATTGTGTCGCCAGGGAGAATTTGGAACGTCTGGGGGTTGCTACCCGGCGCCTTGCTGTTCGCATCAATGAAGATGGTGCTCTGACTGCCACCGGACTGCCGCGTGATCGACACCTTGCTCTTCTTGGCGATGCGAGTGAATCCCCCCGCCAAAGCAATCGCCTGCGGGAAATACACGGATTCCTCGCTCGGAATCTCGTATGAACCCGGTTTCTGAACACAGCCCAAAACCGTAAACCGCTTCTTGCTATACTCAAGCACCACCAACGTCACCTGCGGATTCACGAGATAATCACGAGCCAGCGCCTGCCGAATCTGCACCGTCGCCTCCTCGACCGTCCTACCCCCTAACTGAATGCTCCCAAGCAACGGGAAAGTCGCTCCACCATCGGCCGAAACTCGAACCTTCGTCTCCAAGTCATCCTCTTGATAGACCTTGATATGAACGAGATCGTTGGGATTTATCCTGTAAACCTTCCCGGACGACCCCGACCCATT
>CAZUUP010000362.1:0-6454 GCA_964623105.1 uncultured Akkermansia sp. | reverse complement strand
GGACGCCGGAAGTGGAGCGTGAGCCTGCGCGAGGGCGAATTCCAACTACTAGCCCCGGTCCGACGTGCGATTGCGCTCGCTGAGGAGCTTGGCATCCCTGCCCAGATGGAAAGCCTTCCTCACGACTTGCCATACGAGCAGGTGTTCCCTGAATGGCTCGCCGACCTTCGCAAAGCCGATCTCGCAATTCCCCCAGAAACGTGCTGCGAGGCCATCGACTGCTGCGCCATCGCCATTGGCTGCGATGTCCGGGAAAGCCTGCGATCACTCATCAGCAGCAACCCGAACCTGGCTTTGGACAGCGGCCAGGTTCGTTTGTTTTTGGAGGTGGAATGCCCGGGGCGGGCTTTCCTCGTGTCGCTGCTCGTTCGTGCCATTGATGGCGGCGTCGTCGGGGACATGGTTCGTGCTGCCGATCCGGCAAAATTGTCCCTTTTGCGGAACGAATGGGTCGCGCAACTGAAAGATCCAGCCCTCGACCGTGATCTCAGCGAATGGGTAGTGGAGAGCTTTCTTATCGCTCTTGGCAAAGCCGCGCCGCCCGTACTGAAAGACCCGATGTCGGCCGGGCGCCGATTCGCCCGCTTGCTGGGAACACTGGCTCTGGGAGTTTTTTTTGCTAGAGAATTGTTTTGGAATCTGTGGGCTATCGACGAACAGAACGAGTGGTGGCACGGATACGACAATCTGCCTCGCTGTGTCACAATTGGCGCTATTATTGGCTGGTGTGGTGCCTACATGCTCATTCGTGGCGTCTATCACAATTTCGCCGGTCTTCGGAAATTTGGACCGCCCCCCAATACGCGTACCGAAAAGCAATTGGCCATCATTTCAACCAGTCTTGCCGGCGTCGCTGGGGCGCTTTTGGTCACCATCGAAGGCCGACTTTTGCCTGAGCTGAACCCGGCCGTCGCAAACCTCTTCGGCGTGCTACTGGGATTAGTCATGCTTCAGCGATTCGGCTCCCGTGCGTTGCGCTATCTGTGTTGGGCCATAGTCGGCCTCTACGGCATCTACTACTTCGACACGTGGGCTGTGTTCTATGAGGACCCAGACCAAATTACCCATGTCACATGCGTCTTTCCCGGCGGGGAGCTGCTTTTTGGCGCGGTCGTGTTTTTATGCGCCGCGGCCGCCCCGGGCGTTTGGCTGTTTCGAAAGTATTCGACATGGAAGGCCGAGCCGCGCAATCGCTTCGTAAAACTGGCCGACCTTTCTAAACGAGTCGAGCCGATCCTAATCAGCGATCCGAGCGGCTGCCATGAATGGGTTGCCGAGACCAACTCTTTCGCAATTATGGCCGCACCTCCTTCCACCGCCGCGTTTTATGGCCATGCTGGCCCGATCACCTGCCTCCAATTCTCTCCCTCCGGCGGACTGTTGGCCTCGGGGTCCTGCGATGCCACCGTGCGCGTTTGGACAGCTCGAGCCCCCAGTGCCGACCCTGTTGCGGTCTTGCGCGGAACCTCCAAATCAGTCACCGCCCTGGCGTGGAGCCCCTGCGAGAGCCTTCTAGCCACGGGGGATGCTGCCGGTGCGGTGACTGTCTGGGAAACTGCCAGTTGGAAGCCTATTGGCCGGATCGACTTGGGATATGCTCCGATTTCCACCGTCATCTTCGCCGAAAACGACCGCAATCTGATCCTTGTCTGCTCGAACAGCGGCAAGGTAGCCCGGGTGGACCTAGTAACCCACGCGCGGACGCACGAGACGGATTTTGAACTCGGCCCCGCCGGCCCTTCAGTATTGTGCCACGGGCCGGTAGGAACCGTCGTTATCGCCGGACCCAAGGGCATTGTCCAAGCTCGAGTCGTCGACCTCCAGCCTATCGCGAAGGCGTCCTATTCAAAAAAATCCGGCGACGCCAGCAATGCTTCCTGTGTAAGAAGTCTTCAGTTCTGCCGTGGTGAACCAAGAATTCTGGTGCTGGTCGAGGGTGTCGTTCATTTTTGGAACCTCAGAGATTCAGTCACTGTCAGGGAGGTTCGCGGGGATCAGTTTACCGCGCTAGCCCTGAGCGCCAGTGGAGAAGCCATCTTCGCCTTAAACGAGAATTCCGTGCCTCGGCGCCTCCGTCTGAAGGAAAACTCCTTGCTCCCGGTCGCGGAGGAACGGGCTGCGTCCGGCAAGAAATCCGTGGCGGACTTGGAGCGCGACCCACTCGATGTCATAAAAGGATGGCGAGAACGCGTCACCGGCCTGATCCAAAGGCATCTTTACTCCCGAACGATTCGGGGCATCGGGGTTGGGGTCGCCTTGGTGCTTTTCTACACCGCCGGCGCCTACGGGGTCTTTGGGATCGCCGGGATTGTTCCCGGAACCATCTATCAGAAATTCGTGGCAGACCTCGAAGGCGGATCTCTCAGTATGAACCCGGAGACGGCCATGCGTCTCGGTTGGTATAGTTTCGGACCAATCGGGGTTGGGGCGGGGATAATCGCGGCTCTAGTCTCATTGATTAGTCGGTGGCATTCCGAACTGGCGCGAAACCTCGGCGAAGCCTGCGCGCTCGCAACGCTGCGCTGGCTGTCAATTCCCGCCGCGTTTCTGGCAATCCTGTTCGCGGGTGGAGTACTCCAGGTTCTCTTCTGCTTCGTGTTCATGTGCTTCTTTTTCTTCCTCTGCGGCTGGTCCATTGGCGTGTTGAAGGCAGCCATCATCTCCCTGGTTCGATTCAGCTCGCGCAAGGCCGTCAGCCGTCAATGGACGCGCGTGGATACGAAGAAAACACCAAGTATGCTCGGAGGACAGCACGCGTTCACCGCCGCGACCATCGGCTTCGGCGCCGTGTGCGTGTGGGCGGTGCTAGCGGGAGTGACGATTCAGCGCCTGGAGTGGGGGATTGCTCGAGTTTTTTCTTCGGTGGAGCCGCTGTTAGGCATCGGCACTCGCAGCGGGAAGGGAACCTTACCGGTCATACGCACTCCGGGCAGTCCGGTAACGGTTGC
Source organism: uncultured Akkermansia sp. (assembly GCA_964623105.1). Lineage (GTDB taxonomy): Bacteria > Verrucomicrobiota > Verrucomicrobiia > Limisphaerales > BJHT01 > BJHT01. The sequence continues at coordinate 3,506 of CAZUUP010000362.1, read as the reverse complement.
CCAGCTGTGGGACGACTTTCGGAACCAGCCTGTACAAGCCAAAACCGAGTATGTCGGGCGCGACTTTCTGATCGAGGGACGCATTGCCAGCCGGTTTCCGATCCTACTCCTGAGCGTGTCGGGCAGCGATCGTGCCATCGCACACTGTAAACTCAGTTATCATTCTTACATAGCCTTGCAACAGAATGAATTCGTAGCTGGCACCAACAAAGTCCACCTGAAACAAGGTGATCTTGTTCTACTTAGTGGGGTCTGCCGGGGCATCGGCGAGCACGGAATCATTGTCTTCGAGAATTGCCAAATCAACTACTCGATGTTCAAATAAGACATTTTTGATCCGTCACGGTAGGTTGATCCGCTCCAATTTCAGCCCGTCAAACAGTAGGCGCGAGGACCATTCCCGCGCCAATGTCCGATGCGGTCGCACGGTCTATGCCGTGGCTGGCCGCGCTGCCGATGAGCTTGTCGCTCAACAACTGGCTGGAGATGGAGCCGTAGGAGTTCGTCAGCTGCTCGTGCCATAATGCGGCAATACCGGAAACGTATGCGGTCGCCATGCTGGTGCCGCTCAGTCTAATCAATCCATTTCCCGGGGAAGCCGACAGGATGTCCTCACCGGGAGCGCAAATTCGAACGCCCGAGTTTGAATACGGCGCCACTGCTAAACGCGATCCCGCCTGCATCAATGCTCCGACGGACAAGAATCCCGCCGCCGCTGAGGGTAGGCCTCTGTTCACCACATAGTCTTGGCGTTCCTTACGCCTTGATTGATTGCCGCCCGCCGCAATAAGCAGCGTCGTTTGATCTCGCTTCGCGGTGACAAGGTGACCGAGCGCGGCGAACAGATCCAAGTTCTGCTCATACGCGTTGAGAGCCCGGGAAAATGCAACGTCGGGAGGCACGTTTTGCGATATCAACCCCTGTTCATACCCATGGAAATCAAATCCAAGTGACATCGAAATGATATTTGCGCCTTGGGCCATGGCCCATAGCAAGGCCCGATGAAGGCATTCCGAGTCAGTCCGATGCTTGCCCAATACCTTGGCAACCAACGCCCGTTCGATACCGGGTGCCACACCGAGGCGGACGCCGTCCACCACACCGCCAAATAGAGATCCCGCACAATGAGTGCCGTGCCCGTCGAGATCCTCGGACTCTTCGTCCGTGAAGTTTTCCTGCACGATCCGTTCACGAACGTGGTCGAAGGCCGGATGTTCGACGGCAATACCAGTATCCAAGATGGCTACGATCGTGCCGGAGCCTGTCAGCCGTGTCCGGGATGCGCCGGTCGCGTCAAGACCCCAGAGACCATTCTCTCCCGCAGTGAATGGGGACTCAGCGTTCTTGCGGACAGGGGGAACTAGATGAAGAGGGATTTTCGGTGCTGCGCCGACAACATCCTTTTCCCTACAAATGGATTCACATTTGCTCGGACTGAGTCGAATGCGTTCGGCGACTATCCCTTGTTCGTCGATTGTCGTGGAAGAGAAAGGTTCTCCATAGATCGACTTAATGGATTGCGAGGGTTCGTTCTTCCGGTACCGCAAAACAACGTAATCTTCCTCAGGCAGGTCAGGATGGTCATTAAACGCGCTCGTCATGTCACCACCGTAAATGATAGAATGGATTCCAAAAAGAAAAATAGTTTGCGGAGTATGCTGACCGGAGTTCGAGGCGAGACTGGGTTAACGGACACTGCCTGTCGGTAATCGTGATCAGAGGATATTGAAACGGAGAACCTCCTCCCGATATTGTGAAGGTGTCAATTCGTGAGAATGATTAGTTTCTGGGAAGCGTTCTCGGCCGACATACGGGTTGTTTAGATGACCGCGGCCGTCCTTTTGGGCCGGGTTTTGAGATCCGCCTTCCTCTATTGCCACTGTTCCAGTCCCTCTGCGACATTCTTTTTCGCCGCCGCCTCAAGCTTCTATTTGGGGCAATGGCTTCGCGGCCTCACACCAGCGCCTCTTTGATGATTGGCGCAGGCTCGGCGATGAGGCTGACGGGGCGGTTGTTGAGGGTGGAGAGGCGGGTTTCGGGGTCGATGCCTAGGAGGTGGTAGAGGGTGGCGCCGAAGCTTTCGACTTTGTAGAACTGGTCGGTGACTTGTTCGCCGAGTTTGTCGGTTTCGCCGACGACGGTGCCGCCGCGGAATCCGCCGCCGGCGGCGATGGCGAATTGGGCGTAGTCCCAGTGGTCGCGGCCGGGGTCGGCGCCGTTGTCGAACTTGGGTTTGCGGCCCATCTCGCCGAGGGCGAGGACGATGGTGGTGTCGAGCAGACCGCGCTGGTCGAGGTCTTCGAGCAGGGAGCTGAAGGCGGCGTCGAACTTGGGGATCATGCGCCGGCCGGTGGAGAAGTTTTTGCCGTGCCAGTCCCAGTAGCCGTAGCTGAAGTGAACGACGGGCACACCGGCTTCGATAAGGCGACGGGCCATGAGGAAGTGTTTGGAGTTGCCGTCGTTGGTGTAGTCGATCTTGGCCGGGTCGTTGGCGGTGTAGCGTTGGAGGGTGGCTTCCGTTTCCTTGGATAAGTCGAGGGCTTCGCGGAGGCGCGGGGAGCGGAGCATGTCGAAGGCGGTCTGCTGGTGTTTGTCGAGGCCCGCGATGACGGGGTCGAGCTGGTCCTGGGTGCGGAGGCGGCGGTCGAGGGCTTTCAGCAGGTCGGCGTTGCGCTCGAAGCTGGGGAGTTCGAGTTGGGGCTTGAGCATTTTCGCGATGTCATCTTTCTGCTGGAGCGGGTCGAAGATGAGGGGCGCGTGGGCGGGGCCGAGGAAACTGTTGGCGATGGAGTTGCCGATGTGGTGGTCGATTTTGTTGAGCACGGCGAAGGTGGGCAGGTCCTTGGGGCCGGGGCGGAGCTTGCTGAGGACGGAGCCGTACATCGGATATTCGTCGGTGCCGGAGGGCAGGCGCGGGTTGCCGGTGAGCCAATACATGGGCGCCCGGGCGTGGTCGCCGGGCTTGTTCATGGTGGTGACGGAGCGGATGACGCAATATTTGTCGGCCATTTTGGCGAGCTTGGGCATGTGCTCGCAGACTTGGAGGCCGGCGACATTGGTGCTGATGGCTTTGTAAGGGGAGGCGTAGCCGCTGGGGGACTGCGGCTTCATGTCGAACATGTCGGTGTGCGGCGGGCCGCCGGCCATCCAGACGACGAGGAGTTGCTTGGCCTTGGGGGCGCGGAGTTTGATGCCCTGATAGGCGGCGGCGAGGGCGGATTGCCGGGCGCTGATGACATCGAGGGCGCCGAGGCCGCAGAGGCCGAGGCCGCCGATGCGGAGGAAGTCGCGGCGATTGGCGCGGTGGAAGGAGGAGCAAGCGGTGTTCATGGGTGAGTTAGGTTTGCATCAGTCGTTGCGAAAGTTCGATCCGAAACTGCCGGAATGAGTAGCGGGTCCGTCTCCCTCGCCCCGTGAGGCACGAACGGGGAGAGGGCCGGGGTGAGGGGTGCCCGACTCGTTCCAACGGGCCTGAGGTGGCCACGCGCCTCCTCTCCCCAACCCTT
>CAZUUP010000361.1:0-6455 GCA_964623105.1 uncultured Akkermansia sp. | reverse complement strand
CGGACGCGCTTCTCGTTACAGCGTTCTGGGCACGAACTTTCGCAACGATTGATAGAGATGCCGGATGCGGGACGGTCAGGCGCGGGTGCCGTCGAGCCAGACCTCGCGGACGCGAAGGGTGGGGCTGAGCAGGAGGAGATCGGCGCGTTTGCCGGGGGTGAGGCTGCCGGTGTCGGCGGCGATGCCGGCGCGTTCGGCGGGGGTGAGGGTGGCCATGCGGATGACGTCGTTGAGGGGGGCGGTGGTGCGGGAGCGCATGATGCGGACCATGTGATCCATGCCCATGGCGGAGCTGGCGAGGGAGCCGCCGGGGGCGCGGCCCACGCGGCCGTCGTGGTCGAAGTCGGTGCCGGTGGTGCGGTGCCCGAATTTGTAACGGCCCGGGGGCAGGTCGAGGGCGCGGCTGGAGTCGGTGACGAGGAGGAGGCGTTCGGGACCGAGCATGCGCCAGGCGAACTCGAGCAGTTCGTCAGCGAGGTGTTCGCCGTCGGCGATGACTTCGGTGCTCATGGCGCGGTTGAGGAGGACGAATTGTTCCATGCTGCCTTGCATCGGGGTGCCGAGGCGCGCGCGCACCGTGGGCACGCTGCTCATGGCGCACCAGAAGTGATCGACGTGGCGCAAGCCGGCGCGAAAGGCGCGGTCCATCTCGGTCCACGAGGCGTTGGAGTGGCCGCAGGTGATGAGGCATCCGTGACGCCGGGCGGCGCGGTAGAAGGCGGCGGCGCCGGGAAGTTCGGCGGCGCACGTGGCGATGCGGATGAGGCCGGTGGCGAAGTAGCGGCCGAATTCGGCGGCGGTGGGATTGCGTCGGCCTTCGGGGGCGTGGCAGCCGACTTTGTCGGGGGCGAAGAACGGTCCGTATAAGTGGACACCGGCGATGCGGGAACCGGCGGGAGTGGCGGCGGGGGAAGCGTCGCGCACGACGCGGCAAGCTTCGATCAGGGCGTGGATTTCGGCAGGGCTTCCGGTGGTGGTGGTCGGGAAGAGGGTCGTGGTGCCGTGGCGAAGATGAGTGCGGCAGGCGGTGCGGACGGCGTCGGGGGAGCCGTCCATGAAGTCGGCGCCGCCGCCACCGTGGACGTGGATGTCGATGAAGCCGGGGGACACATATCCGCCGCGGGCATCAATGACTTGGGCATCGCGAGGGACGCGCGCGCAGTCCTTGGAGATCTCCAGAATGCGTCCGGCACGCAGGAGCAGGCGGGCGTTCGGAAGCAACCGGTCGGGGAGAATGGCGGTGGCGTTGCGGATGAGAGTGAGCGGGGCGTTCATGGAACTCGAGGAACGGAATGGTGTCGTTCGTTTGCGGCGAGCCGGGCCGACTCGTCATCGCGGCGGCTACAGAGTCGCAGCGGCTACGGGGTGAGGGGTGTTTGTGTGGTGAGCAGTTATTTTTTCCGGGGTGTTCAGCGGTTTACCCGGCCCGAGGCGGCACCGTTCATGAGGGCTTCGATTTCGGCGCGGGTGCAGTAGTTGAAATCGCCCTCGATCGAGTGCGCGAGGCAACTGGCGGCGACGGCGAAGGCAATTGCGGCGGGGGGCGCGGCGAGTTCGGGCGTGGCGAGGGCGAAGAGCAGTCCGGCGGTGAAGGCATCGCCGCCGCCGAGGCGGTCCACGATGTCGGTGATGGCGTAGGGTTCGTAGCGGCCGGCGGCCAGCGGTGCGTAGAAGGCCTGATCAAGGGCGGCGTCGTAGAGCATTCCGCCCCAGTTGTTGTGCGAGGCGGAAATGCCTTCGCGAAGGGTCATGGCGACGTGAGTCAGTTGGGGGAATTGCGACACCAACTGGCGGGCGACATCCAGGCATGGATCGGCGGCGCCGGGGCGCGGGTGGATGCCGAGCAGTTCGGCGGCATCCTCGCGTCCGCAGACGAGGAAGGTCACGGAGGGCAGAAGTTCGCGCAGGGTGCGGGCGGCGAGGTCGCGGGGTTTCAGCGGGGGTTCCCACTGCCAGAGTTTGCTGCGGAAATTCAGGTCGCACACGACGCGGAGTCCGCGGGCACGGGCTTCGCGCAGGGCGACACGGGAAACTTCGGCGGCATTGCGCGAGATGGCCGGGGTGATGCCGGAGAGCAGGAACCACGAGGCTCCCGCGAAGATGGCGGGCCAGTCGTAGGCACCGGGGGGCGTGAGGGCGACGGCGGAACCTTCGCGGTCGTAGATGACGTTGCCCGGGCGCTGGTTGGCGCCGGTTTCGAGGAAGTAAAGGCCGAGGCGTCCGTGCGCGGTGCGGAGAATGTGGCGTGTATCGACACCGAGCGAACGGAGATTGGCGATGCACGCGTCAGCCAGCGCGTGGGTGGGCAGGGCCGTGACGAAGGCGGCGTCGGCCCCCAGGTAGGCGAGCGAGGCGGCGACGGAAGCCTCGGCCCCGGCAAAGGTGACCTCGAGCGAACCGGGCATGGCTTGCTGGAAGCGCTTGAAGCCCGGGGCGGTGAGCCGGCCCATGATTTCGCCAAAGGTGACGACGCGGTTCACGCGCGCCCTCCGCGAACACGGGTGACGAGGTCGGCGGCCTGGCGGGCGTTGGCGGTGATGGCGGCCCAGTCCTGGCGCTGGATCAAATCGCGGGGCGCGAGCCACGACCCGCCGAGGGCGTGGACGCTCGGTTCGGCGAGGTAGCGTTCGGCGTTGTTCGGATCGATGCCGCCCAGCGGGATGAAGCGCACGCCGAGATGCGCGTAAGGAGCAGCGGCGCTGCGAAGATAGGCGAGGCCGCCGGAGGGTTCGGCGGGAAAGAATTTGAGGAGCCGGCAGCCCGCTTCGAGGGCGAGTTCGATTTCGCTGGGCGTGCATACGCCAGGGGCGAAGGGAAGTCCGATGCGCCCGGCCTCGGCGACGATGCGCGGGTTGAAGCCGGGGGCAACGCCAAAGGCGGCTCCGGCGGCGGCGACTTCGTTGACCTGCTGCGGCGTCAGGATGGTGCCGACGCCGGCCAGCATGGCGGGGACCTCGGCGCGGACGCGGCGGAGGGCTTCCATGGCGGCGGGCGTGCGCAGGGTGAGTTCCATGCAATCAACCCCGCCGGCCAGCAGGGCGCGGGCGAGCGGGACGGCATCGGCGGGATTGTCCACGACCAGCACGGCGACGATGCCGGTTTGGCGGAGGCGGGACGACAGGGATTCGGGAAAGTGGATTTGGCTCATGTGTTGCGGGGGTAAGTCGCCGGGAGCTGCGGGGTTTTGTCAATAGCGCGACCACGTCGGCCCATGGCAGGACCTCGCGCGAGTCTGCCTCGGGTAAGAATACGCGGCCGAAGGAACGATGTGCGCCGCGGCGTTTCTCAACCTGGCGCTGGCGGCGGAGCGGGCACCGAGGCGCGCCCGAGCAGGAGCAAAATCTTGGCGACGAGCCGCGGGAAGTTGATGGGCTTGGTGTCGAAGTCGTTGGCGCCCGCCTGGACAGCTCTGCGGGCGAAGTCATCAAGCACGTGCGCCGTGACGACGATGACCGGGATGGCGGCGGTGGGCGCGTGGGCACGGAGCTGACCCAGAAACTGGTAGCCATCCATGCCGGGCATTTCGAGGTCGAGGATGATGAGATCGGGAAAATCCCGGAGGGCGAGGCGGAGTCCTTCAAAGCCGTCGCCGACCGCGACGACGCTGAAGCCGCGGCGGGTGAGGCGCCGGGTAAGGATGTCGCGGTTGTCAGCGTTGTCCTCGACAATCAGGAGACGCGGCGGCGGCTTGGGCGACGGGATGGCGCCGGGGGAGTTCACGGGGACGCAGGGGGAGGGGGTTTGCCTCCGGAAGACTTGGCGACGATGTCGAAGATCAGGGTGAGCAACTGGTCGGCGGTGTAGCCGCCTTTCTTCAGGATGCGCACGACCTGGCTGGTGAACTGGCTGCGTCCGGCAGGGGTGGCTTCCTCGCCGGTTAGGATGATGGTGGGGATGTTCCGGTAAGCGGGTTTGGTGCGGAGTTCGTTGAGGAGTTCGATGCCGCCCATCTCCGGCATGAGCAAGTCCAGAAGGATCAGGCACGGGGGCGCTTCCGAGAGGCGCTGGAGGGCTTCCCGTCCGTTGGCCGCGACGGCCACGGTCCAGCCCTCGGCGGTCAAAATCGTCCGGAGCGTTTCGCGGGTGGCCTCGTCGTCGTCCACGATGAGAATGGGGCGCAGGGAGGTTTCCTTCCGGTAGTGATCGAGCATGGACTGCAAGTCTTCGGCGGGGAGGGGTTTCTTGAGGTAGTCGCCCACGCCCAGCGCATACCCGTATTTGCGGCCCTCGATCTGGGTGAGGAGGATGACTGGCAGGTTGGCCAGCTGGGTGTCGTTGCGGAGAATGGAAAGCAGGCCGAGGCCGTCCGCCCCGAGCGAGCCGAGATCCAGCGCGATGGCGAGGGGCTTGACGCGGCGGGCAAGCTCGATTCCTTCGGGACCGCTGGCGGCGGTCTCGGCGCGGAATCCTTCCGTGACCAGGAACTCGCGCATTCGATCGCGATTGGCGGGGTTTTCGTGAACAACCACCACGGGAGAACGGAGGGGGTCGGACGGGGTTTTGGGGTCGGTCCCGGGCGGCGTGACTTCGTCCCGCTTGACGACGGCGGGCAGCTCGAGGGTGAAGGTCGAACCTTTGCCCAGCTCGCTCTGGACCGTGACATCGCCCTGCATGAGGCGGGCAAAGCGCCGGCTGATCGCCAGCCCCAGCCCGGCTCCGCCAAACCGGCGGGCCGTGGTGGAATCCGCCTGGCCGTAAGTCACGAACAGCTTGGCCAGCTGCCGCTCGCTGATGCCCACCCCGGTGTCGCTGACGCGGAAGCGGATGCGGTCGGCGCCGGCCACGGCAAAGCGCTCGACGGTCACCGTGATCGTGCCGCGCTCGGTGAACTTGCTGGCATTGCTCAGGAGATTGAAGAGGGTCTGCCGGACCTTGGTGGCGTCGGCGGTCATGATGCCGATGTCCGGCGGGCAGTGAACTTCGAGGCGGTTTTTGTTCTTGATGGCCAGGGGATGAACGGTGCTGATGATTTCCCCGACGAGGGTGCTGATGTCGAAGGTCTCGAGATTGACCTTCATTTTCCCGGCCTCGATCTTGGAGATGTCGAGGATTTCGTTGATCAGCTTGAGCAGGTGCTGGCCGGCGGCGTGGATGCGGCGGAGATCATTGGTCAGAGACGGGATTTGGACTTCCTCGGCCTGCTCGAGAAGGATTTCGCTATACCCGATGATGGCGGACATGGGGGTGCGCAATTCGTGGCTCATGTTGGCGACGAAGGCGCTCTTGGCGCGGTTGGCCTGCTCGGCCTTTTCCTTGGCGGCCCGCAGTTCCGCGGTGCGCGCGGCGACCAGGTTTTCGAGGGTGGCTTCGCGGTTCTGCAACTGGACATCGCGGGCCTGTATTTCGGAAAGCATGCTGTTGAAGCCCAGCACCAGGTCGCCCACCTCGTCGCGCTCCCGCACCTTCGCGCGTAACGAGTAATTGCGCTCCGTGGCGACGGTTTTCATCGTCGCCAGCAGATCGTTGATGGGGGCCGTGATCCGCCGCTGGAACCAGTTGCCCAGCGCCAGCGCAGTCACACAGCAAAACAACAGGGCGACCAGCCCGAAGCCCAGGCACTCGATGAAAAACGCGCGGCGAAGGCCGGGATCAAATTCAAGATACACCAGCCCCACGACGCGCCCGGCGGATTCCCTGACGGATTTGGCGTAGCGCAACGGGTCAATGCCCACGCCTTCCGCCGGGGCCCAGGCCGGGATTTGCACGGCCACACCGGGGCGTTTGTACTCGGCCAACGGGCTGCCGTCGCCCTGATAGATCACTCCTGCAACGACATCAGGATGCTCGCGCAGACTCCCCAGAATTTCCGCGGCGGAGGCACGGTCGCCACGGCTCAACGCGGCCCGACTGCCCTGGCTGATCAGCGTGGTCAGGGTCACCAAGTCCGCCTGCAACCGCTGCTGATGCCACCGCGCGGCTGCGCCGAAGAAAATGACGCACGCCAGCACCAGCGCCGCCCCACTGGTCCCAACGACCATCAACCGGAGCCGGCTGGCCAGTGTCGTGGGGGGAATATCATGCATGGCGGATCACCTCGCGGCGGCCGGGGGCGGACCGCAACCGGCCCCGATGGAAAACCCGGACAACTTCGCGGCAAGGACCGACTCCTCAGATCCAACACCAGTCGCTCTCGCCGCCATGGACGGACCCCGCGGCGGACCGGACGCCGAAATATCGGACGCAATCCTGCCTGTGATTTGCTGCTCCCCGCTCACGTGATTTGGTGGACGCTAGCCGGGTTCAGACCGGGACGCAAAAGATTATTTTGCCCGCGCCAGCGCCGCTCCTACTTCCCGAAGCCGTCGAAAAGTCTGCGAGTCCCAGATGCCGGAGCGGGCGCACGGCATGCGCCGCGCCAGCGCCGCGCGCCGCTGCACCGGCATGGCCACAGGGCCGTGCGGAAGACCGCGCGATCTGGCCCCTTGCCAACAACTTCGGGATGCGCGGGCGCCGCT
>CAZUUP010000360.1:3778-6461 GCA_964623105.1 uncultured Akkermansia sp. | reverse complement strand
CCACACGCGCTGGCCGTTCTTCGTGGCGCTGTTGAGATGCGGATGATTCACCTTCGCCACTTCGGTCAGGCGCAACCGCACCGCGCGTGTGGTCACGTCGCGACCGAAGTCCAGCCAGTTCACCGCGAGCTGCCGCGGATACTGCGTGTCCACGCCGGTCCACGAACTGACCGCCTGCCAGTCCGCGTCCGCCGCCTCGAGCGCCGGGGTCTGCGTCGCAGCCGCCAGCGCCTGCACGTCCGCCGCGCCGAAGCCCGCCCACAGCGCTGCGAGGCCGCGCAACCGCACGGGTTGCGCCCACGACAACACCAGCCACGCCGGCTGGTCCTTGATCGTGGCGCGCGGCGTTTCGCTCTCCGTGTCCCACAGATCGCGGCTCCACTTTTCCAGCCGCTCGTTGTTTACCAGAGCGGCCTTCTGCGGATTGTCACTCGCCGCGGCGACGGCCTGCGGCGCGAGATTCGCCACGCGTTCAGTCAGCACGAGCACGCCGCCGAGCGTGCCGGCGTAAAGTTTGTCTGTTGGCTGCGCCATGTGCGTGAAGCGGAGCGCCCGCGTCGTCGTGCCCGGCGGCAGCACCCACAACGCGAAGCCATCCCCGCCCACCTCGCCCACGCCCGTCGCCACGGCCGCCCCCCGAATCACAAGCCGCTCGGCCGAAACCCACACGCCCTCGTCGTCCAGCGCGCCCGGCGCGGCCGCCCCGGCCTTGAGCACGCTCAGCATCCCGCCGCCCCGCACCAGCACGGTGCCGACGGCGATCGGCTGTTTGAAACCGATGCGTAGATGCCGTACGCCGGGGGTTTTACTCTCGCCGAACAGCAGCGCTGCATGACTCGGCGCAGTCTTGGTGGTCCACAAAAGCTGCGCGACGCCGTCCTTCGTGACGACCGGCGTCTCGCGTCCCCCGACCCACTGCGCGAACGCGGCGGCCTCGACATCATCCGGTTTGATGGCGGTGGCGAAAACGCCCGCCGAAGCCGCAACGCGCGCCGGCGCGGCGGACATGGCGAACGGGTAGTTGAGGCAGAGCGTGGCGAGCAGCAGGAGCAGGACGTTCAGACGTTTCACACCAGCCAGCGTTCCCGAACCCGCCGACGCAAGCAACGGGAGATAACGGTGGTAGCCGCCGAAGGGCGCATCTTAGTTTTCTGCTACGATCAGGGCGCGTTGGCGCTGTCCCGCAGGGACGACCGAAAATAGCCCAGCACTTCAGTGCTGGGTTGGTGGTCGGGAAACCGGAAAGTCCCGTCAGGGACGAAAGAGGCGGGACGTCGCACGGTTTCTTTCGTCCCTGCCGGGACTTGGTGGGCCACCGACGCGGCCCCAGCACTGAAGTGCTGGGCTATTTTCGGTCGCCCGCTGGGCTGGGGATGGGAACCAGAGGGCGCGCAAGAAACTGAGATGCGCCCGCCTCCGACGTGAGGAGGCGGAGGTTTCCGTCTAACGCGGAGTCCGCCTCCTCACGTCGGCGACTGCGTGGGCTTACAAAAATTTTACAATCTCCTGACACGCTGGTGACAACTGCGGCGGCTCGGGGTGCCAGGGTTGCGGCATGAAGAGCACGCGACCGTCACCGATTCCGGCACTGGTGCCGGTCCCCGGCGCGGTCGTGCGGTTCCTCGCAACCACAACCTCAACGACGCAAACACCATGAACTCACCACAACCCTCGTCACCCACTCCGTCGCGCCGCGTCCGTCCGGCGCTCTTCGGTCTCGCCCTGCTCGCGGTCGTCATCGTCGCGACTGCCGGTCTCCCGCCGGGAGAGCAGGAGAATGCGGAGGCCCCGCAGCCCCCGGTGCAGAAGCCGCCCGCCGAACCGCTGCAGCAGGCACCGGAGATGTTCAAATTGACGCCGGTTCCTCAACCCGTGGAGCAGATGATGTTTTTGAAATGCTCCTGACCCGCAACGCATTCCCGCCGTCCGCTGCAAACACAAACTCCGACCACAACTTCCACCCAGGATTTCCTATGAACACAATCCTCCCTACTCCTCCGCCCCCCTCGCGCCGCAGCCGTCCGGCCCTGTTCGGCCTTGCCCTGCTCGCGGTCGCGTTAGTCGCTACCGCCGGTCTGCCGCCGGAAGAACAGAAGAACGCGAAACCCGCACCGCCGCCGGCGCAGAAGCCGCCCGTCGAACCGCCGCCGCAGGCACTCGTGGACTTTCACGCCGCACACATTCATGAGTTCGAGACGACGCCCGGTTTGGGTTTCGCCCGCATGATTCGCATGCCGTTCTCGACACCCGTCACCATTTCTGGGGTGGAATACCGTTCCTCCAAACCCGACCTCATTGCGCTGGAAACCAAGCCCGTCGCCTACCACAGCGGGACCGGCGAAATGATCGGCCTCCGCAACCTGACCAACCGCACTGCGCGTGCCAGCCTGCCTGTGCGTCCGATCACCGCCGATGAAACCAGCGCCATTGCCGAACTGCGCGAAGGCTCGCACTTGGTGCAAAAGGAAACCACGATTAAAGCCCACACCCGGGCCGGCACGTCTGAAGGCCCCGGGTTGCTGGTGGTTGGTGCGCTGCGGGCGAAGGCGACATGCGCCCGCTGCCACGAATGTCCCGAGGGCACGCTGCTCGGGGCATTTTCTTACCACCTCCGCCCCGCGTCTTCATTGGTGGGCAAACCGCTTCCCGATCTCCGGGGGTTCCTCAAACCCTGATGCCAGCC
>CAZUUP010000360.1:0-3678 GCA_964623105.1 uncultured Akkermansia sp. | reverse complement strand
CGCTTCATCGACAACAAGCTCAAGCTGATGTTCTGGTATCGGCCGCCGCGCGATCCCGACCTCGTCTTCGGCGTGCAGTTGCAACTGCCGCGGCTCATCGCCGAAATCCGCCCCGTCGTGCGCGCCACCTCGCCGCTCTACAGCGAGGTCTGCGTCGCGCTGCTCGACGACACCGCGCGGCCCGTGATCGTCTCGCACGACAGCTACCAGCCCGCCTCGTGGAAGCGCCCGTTTGTCGCCACCGAAATCGGCGAGGCGCTGCCGCACTGGGAGATGGCCGTCTATCCGCTGAACCCCGCGCAGCTCAGCCAGTCCGCGCGCACGCTCGCGCTCACCATCGGCCTGCAAGTGGCCGTGCTGCTGCTGGCCATCGGCATCGGCGGCTGGCTGATCGTGGCCGACTTGCGCCGCCACCTCACGCTCGCGCGGCAGAAAACCGACTTCGTCAGCAACGTCTCGCACGAGCTGAAAACCCCGCTGACCTCGATCCGCCTGTTCGCCGAACTGCTCGCCGAAGGCCGCGTAACCGACGCCGCCAAACAGCGCAGTTATCTCCAGGTCATCACCGCCGAGGCCGCGCGCCTCACGCGCCTCATCAACAACGTCCTCGACTTCGCCCGCCTCGAACGCGGCGAAAAGAGCTACTCCTTCACCCGCTGCGACCTCACCACCATCGTGTCCGAAACCGTCGCGACCTACCGCCCGCACCTCGAACAAGCCGGCTTCAAACTCGAGCTTGATCTGCCTCCTGCGACCACGCCCGTCGCGGTCAACGCCGACCGCGACGCCCTCGCGCAAGTCCTCGTGAACCTCCTCTCCAACGCCGAGAAATATTCCGCCGACCGCAAAGAAATCCGCCTCGAACTACGCGCCACCAACGCGCCGCAGCCTGCGTGCGAAGTGCGCGTCCTCGACCGCGGCCTCGGCGTTCCACCCGGCACGGAATCCCGCATCTTCGAGCAATTCTATCGCGCCCACGATTCGCTCAGCAGCGGCATCCAGGGAAGCGGCCTCGGCCTCACTCTCGCCCGCCAGATCGCCCGCGCCCACGGCGGCGAGATCAGCTACGAACCACGGGCCGGCGGCGGGAGTTGTTTTACGTTGCGGCTGCCAGCAGCCGGGTAATGGGAGGGCGAATCGATCGGCAACTGAGGATCACAATTCGGCAAATCATCTGCATCCCGGCTTGTTTCCCGGCGTCAGTCCGTTAGTTGTTCCACTATGAATACCGTGAACGAGATCAAGGCAGCGATCCCGAAGCTGACCTTGGAGGAGCGGGCCGAGGTCGCCCGTTGTCTGCATGTGTGGGAGGACGACGCGTGGGACGAGCGCATGAAGCGTGATCTGGCCGCGGGCAAGCTCGCCAAACTGATCACCCAAGTGGATGCCGACATTACCCGTGGGGATCTCTTGGACTTGCCGTGATCTCCAAGACCAACGCGGATTTCTGGAGCTGCTTCAATGCCCTGCCGGAACCGGTGCAGCGACAGGCCCGGGAACGGTTCCGGCTTTGGCAGAACGATGCCTTCAATTCCAATCTCCATTTCAAACCATTGTTCGACAATGTCTGGTCGGTGCGCGTGAACCAGAGCCATCGCGCAGTCGGCCGGCGCCGAGGAAATCTGATCGTGTGGTTTTGGATTGGATCTCACGCGGACTATGACCAGTTGCTGAGGCGCTTATGAACCGGGGGCGCCTATTCGCCAACTGGTTTCCTCGCCCCACTCTCGCAATCATTGCCCTGTGAGCACCCGCATTCTCGTAGTCGAAGACGACCCGCACATTCTGCTCGGCCTGGAGGAGGTGTTGCGCAGCGATGGCTTCGAGGTGGTGGTGTGCAATCGCGGCGACCAGGCGCTGGCGGCCGTGGCGAAGCACCAGCCAGCGCTCATCGTACTGGATGTAATGCTGCCGGGCTTGAGCGGCTACGACATTTGCAAGCAACTGCGGGCGCGGAAGGTCACAACACCGATCCTGATGCTCACGGCGAAGAGCCAGGAACTCGACAAGGTCGTGGGTCTGGATCTCGGCGCGGATGATTATGTGACGAAGCCGTTTGGCGTGCGGGAGCTGCTCGCGCGCATCCACGGGCTGCTGCGGCGCACGGCGGGCGAGGAGGCGGGGAAAGCGGCGGCGGAGAGTGTGGCGCCGTTCACGATGGGCGGGGCGACGATTGATCCACGGACCTATCAGGTGCGGCGGGGCAGGGCGGTCGAGACGCTCACGGCGAAAGAGCTGAAGCTGCTGCAGTATTTCCACGCGCATCCGGGCGAAGTTCTCTCACGCGACCAGCTGCTAAACGAGGTCTGGGGCTACGGCTATTACGGCACCACGCGCACGCTGGATCAGGTGATCGTGCAGTTGCGCAAGAAGCTCGGAGATAACGCCGGGGAACCGAAGTGCCTGCTCACGGTTCACGGGGTGGGATACAAGCTCGCGATGTCACGCGGGAAGGATTGAAGGGTGTTGGAGTTCCGGAGAGTTCCGCCCCAACGACAACGAAATGGGCAGACGAGAGAGCGCGCGCGGCACCGTCTCGAGGATGGCTTGGCTTCAAACACGAAAGCCGTAAGTTGGCGGACATGCGACCTGGAATCTTGTTAACAATGTTGCTTGTGCTCGGGCTTGTTCGGTGGGGAAACGCCGCCGAGAGCCCGGTGGTGGACCTCCCGGGGCTGCCACGAGTATTGCTCATCGGGGATTCGATTTCGATGGGCTACACGCTGCCGGTGCGAACGTTACTCAAGGGCAAGGCCAATGTTCACCGGCCGCCGACCAACTGCGGCGCCACCAGTGTCGGCCTGGCGGGACTGGCCAAGTGGCTCGGGGACAAGCCGTGGGATGTGATTCACTTCAACTTCGGTCTGCATGACGCCAAACTTCCGCCGGAGGGCAATCGCCACGCGCCACCGGAGGTTTACGAGAAGAATCTGCGCGAGCTGGTGGCCCGGCTGAAGACCACGCGCGCGAAGCTTGTCTGGGCCGCAACCACCCCGGTGCCCAATGGCGGCGTCCTCTCGCCCACCCGTCGCTTTGGCAGCGTGGACGAATACAACCGCATCGCGAAGAAGGTGATGACCGAGAACGGCATCGCCATCAATGATCTCAACGCCGCCATCGCGCCGCGCCTGAGGGAGTTGCAGCAACCCAACGATGTCCACTTCACGTCCGCCGGGTCGGAATTGCTCGCGCGACACGTCGCCGCCAGCATCGAGTCGGCGCTCAAGGCCGGATCGCCTTAAAAACACCCCCGCTTTCCACGTCTGGCATGGGAGATTCACCGGATGTCAGACGAAGAACCGGGCGAATGCTCGCAGCACATCGAGCTGGACCACCTCACGACCTGCGGCAGTTTCCCCCCGCTGCTGGTGAACGCCTCACAGAATCTCCGCGTGACGCACTCGGCCTTTCGCGGCAACGCCACGCCGTGGACGGGCCGCGCGCACATCAAGTATCGCGGCACGGCGTCGTATCAAATCGCGCTGCACAGCGAACAGCCGGGGAACGAGCACCTGGAGTCGCCCACTGCGAGTTCACCGACGACCACGACTTCGCCTTCCTGCGCTACGCGAAGAACCTCCAGTTCCACGACCGCTTTGTGGACAACTTCAACGACGACGGGGCGGAGTGCGGCCCGAAGCTGCGGAGCCACACAATTTTCATCCACCAGACGTCGGC
>CAZUUP010000359.1:0-6467 GCA_964623105.1 uncultured Akkermansia sp. | reverse complement strand
TCCTTTCGATCTCACGCGCGGCCTTCATCACCTCCACGGCCACGGCTGCGAACCGACCCTTGGGCATTCGCCCGGCCACTGCCGAGCCCACACTGTTGCCAGCAGATGATCCGGAGGGAATGTTCATACGGCGACCGAGGCGCAGAATCACAGCCGACTGCGGCCGGTGGTTTTGGAGTGATCAAGCAATGCTTTGAGTTCCTTCACGATGTCGGGTTTCTGGGAATAGAGGTTCTTCGTTTCGCCGGGGTCGGTATCGAGCTTGTAAAGCTGGCCGGGAGCGGCGGGCGCGGTGTCAGGGAGGATGAAGCGTTTGAGTTCGGTGTTGTTCTCGTAGCGGTTGCCGCCGGAGCCGGGGTGGTCGAGAAGTTTCCACGGGCCGCGGCGGATGGAAAGAGTACGTGCGCCAGCGAAGGCTTGGGTGAGCAGGTAGGGGCGGACGGGCGCGGTGGCTTCGCCGAGCAGCGCTGGGAGCATGTTGAAGCTGTCCTCGGCGGCATTGTTGGGCAGCTTCGCGCCGGTGATGGCGGCAATGGTGGCCATCACGTCGGTGAGACTGGTGAGCTGTGCGCTGGTGGTGCCGGGTTTCACCTTTCCCGGCCAGCGTACAAGGAACGGAACGCGGTGGCCGCCTTCCCAACTATCGCGCTTCATGCCGCGCCAAGGACGCGCCGGGTCGTGGGCGTGGTCGGCGCGCATGTGGATGACGCTCGCGGTCTCGGGGCCGTTGTCGCTGGTGAAAATGATGAGCGTGTCGTCGGCGACGCCGAGTTTTTCGAGCGTGGCGAGCAACTCGCCGACAATCCAGTCGAGCTGGTGGATGAAGTCGCCGTGCGGTCCGGCCTTGCTCGCGCCCTTGAATTGGGGCGCGGCGAATGACGGCAGGTGTACGGCTTGCGCGGCGTGGTAGAGGAAGAACGGTTTGCCCGGCGACTGGCGGACGTGCTGTTCAAGAAACTCGCGGCTTTTTTTCAAAAAGACCAGGTCCACTTCCTCCATCGGAAAATTCGTGGCGATGAGTCCGGCGCGGCAGTCGTTGGCGTAGGAGTGCTGGGGCAGCTTCGATTTATCGAGCGGACCGACGGGCGGCACAGGAACGCGGTCGTTTTCGATGAAGGCGTAAAGCCAGTCCGTCGTGGGGCAGCACGCCGTGCCGAAAAAACGCTCGAAGCCGTGGTCCACCGGACCGCCCTCGATGCGGCGGGAAAAATCCACGCGCAGCACGGCCTCGATGCCGTTGCCGCGCACGGGCTGGCCGTCCGTGTCAAAGAACGTCATTCCCACGTGCCACTTGCCGACGCACGCCGTCGAGTAGCCGTTGGCACGAAGCATCGACGGCAGCGTCAGGCGCCCCGTCGCAATGAGCGACGGTCCGCCGATTCCAGTGAAAACCGTCCCGCCATTCGGCACGCGGAACGCCATCTGGCCCGTCATAAGGCTGTATCGCGTCGGCGTGCAGACGGTCGCCGGGCTGTGCGCGTCGCTGAAGCGCATCCCTTCGCGCGCAAGGCGGTCGAGGTTCGGCGTGGCGACCTTCGACTGCTCGTTGTAGCAGCGCACGTCGCCGTACCCGAGATCGTCGGCAAGAATGAGGAGGATGTTGGGCTTCGCCGCAGCGGCAGAGTCCGCATCCCGTGCGATGACGGATATCGCCAGAATCAGAATTGTCAGACTGACACGGCCCCGTGCGCACATGGGAAATCAGCGCGCCTGGCGCTCCTTCATCATTTCGAGCGTCGCCCCGGCGAAAGCCTTCCCCATCAGCGCGAAGGTCTTCGCGCAGCCGAGATAGTGGTAGCCCGCGTTGGACGCGCCGCGTTTCCACTTGGCGGCCTCCTCGGGCGAGATGAGGTCGGCCTCGTATTTCTTCAGATATTCCTTCTGCTGGGCCTCGGTCATGGAGCCGTCCTTGTTCGGGCCGTTCTTGTCCTTAACTTTCAGCAAGAAGCCCATTTGCCTTACCTTTGCGCGCTTCTCATCGATGGCCGCAAGCTCCTCGGCCCAGAACGGCGCGGTTTGCACCGCAGCGACGTTCCCCTTGAATTCCGGCAGCAGCGAGGGCGCGGCCATGGCCTCGCGGAAAGCAACCGTGTTGCCCTTGGCCTTCAAGCCATCCACGCCCAGCACGCCAATGACGAACGGCATTTTCGGCGCACCCAGATCCTTCCGCACATCGCGGATGAAATCGGCCAGCCACTTGCTGTAGTTGCTGTAGTCCCGCGTCTTGCCGTCCGCTCCCGTGGGGTAAGTGTTGCCATCCACGAGGTCGTTGAAGCCCTGAAACCAGACAAACCCTGCAACTTCATAGCCCGCCGCCGGGTCGTAGGCCGGACAGACACGCTTCGGGTCGGCGAGCACCTTTTTCACATGCTCGACCATGTAACGATAGAATCGGCCAGTCTCCTTGGCCTTTGCCGCCTTCTCCGCGGCGATGTCCTTGCCCTGTTTCTGCATCTGCGCGAGTCGGGCCTCGCTGAACTCGTATGGCCCAGCGCTCGGGGGACGGAACTCCGTGTTCAGGCTCCTGCCTCCCCAAGCCGCCTTGATGATGAGCACCGGTTCCGCGAGCGCCGCGTCCATGGCAAGCCCGAAGGTGAACTCCGGGCCGATCTTTCCGCCGTCCTCCGTTGGTTTATCGCCTCGGGCACCGAAGCCCGCCGTGAGCTTTCCGATTCCCTCGCCATTCGCGCTGCCGTCGTATCTGCCGGTTAAGTACGAAATCCAAGTGTGGTCGCACACGGCCGGCTTTCCGTCCGCGCCGCGCATCATTTTCAAAAGCGGCGCGGTCGCCGGGTCATCGCCGAGGTAATCGAAGGTCTCGATCCTCGCGTGACCCTCCATGTTCGACTGCCCAGCGAGGATGAAGACTTTGAGCGGCTTCTTTTCCGCCGCGAGTGAATGGCTGCAAAGGAGCGCAGTAAGTGCAAGAAATGTGGGGATGAGTTTCATAGTTTTAATTGAGTTCGGTTGCGAGATTTCCCTTCAATTGCGCGCGAGGAGCGGCTGGATTGCTTCCAGCATTGGCGGGTGGAAAGGAATGGATTTGGGCAGGGCAAAAACCTCGGGGATGCGCGCTTTGAGCGGCTCGAGTTGCCGGCTCAGGTAGGCGTGCAGGTCGTTCACCGGGACCCGGTGGCGGGCCATGACCGCGGCGGCGCGCTGGTTGAAGGCGATTTCGCTACCAGGGACCAGAAACTCCCGGCTCGCGCCCGTGATGGGCGGGGTGCTGGACCAGATCAGGCGGGCACCAGTTTTGGCGAGTTTCAGCACGAGCGCTTCGAGGTTCCTTTCGTATTCCTCGACACTGGCGGCAGGGATGCCTCCCGCGCGCTTTGACATCACGCGGAAACTCTTCATGCCGGGGGCACGATGCACGAGGTCGCCGAGGCCGAAATTGAAATAAATCACGTCCCACTGTTGTTGGCCCACGATGCGGTCGAACGCGACGAGCGCCGACGCAGTAGTGGGGGGCAGGTCGTCCGGGATCTTGACGTGAACCACGACGGCCTTGCCTTTGAGCGATTTTGCAAGTTCGCCAGAGGCGGGCGCAAACAGTTCGTCGCCAAAAATCATCACGCGCGGCAAATCGGCTGCTGCCGTGTGAACCAAGCAGGCAAAGAGCACGGCGGCAGCAGCCCGGAACTGTTTGGCGAAGGCACGCATCAGCTCAGATGGTGAGTTGGGGCATCGCGCCGGTGCTGTCGGCGAATTTTTCCGTCGGCACATCCACGGCGTTCAGCATGGAGACGAAAAGATTCGCGAGCGGCATTTTTTTCGCGCCTTCGAAGGCATGCAGGCGACCGTGCTTGAAGCCGAGGTGATTTCCGCCGGCGAGGTGCAGCGGGTAGTTCTGGTTGCTGTGCGAGGCGTGCGGATGTGCGGATCCCCATAGCACGAGCGTGCGGTCGAGCATGTTGCCATCGCCCTCGCGCGTGTCGCGCAGGCGCTGGAGGAAATATGCGTGCTGCTGCGCGCGCCAGTTGTCCCAGCGACCGGAGAAATCCTCGGGACGCTTGTGCGCGATGTCGTGCGTCGCACCTTTGTAGCCGAGCGCGTAGTTCGCGTAGTTCCACATCTCGCTGCTCTGCGAGTATTCGCTTTCGAGCATCAGCGTGGCGAAGCGCGTCGAGTCCGTCTGAAACGCGAGGAACACGAGGTCATACATGCAGCGGATGTATTCGAGCGGCTGATGGTAGGCGACTTCGAGGTTCAGCCCTTTCGTGTCGGGCCTCGGCAGCGGCTCGTGCGTCCATTTGCTCGTGCGCTCGACGCGCTGTTCCAGCGAGCGGATGGAGTCGAGGTATTCGTCCAGCTTCGCGGAGTCCTCGCTGCCGAGCCGCTGCTTGAGGCTGCGGCTGTTTTCCAAAAGCAAATCAAGGATGCTCGCCTCGCGCTTCAGCCCCGCGCGCACGTCCTCGATGGCCGTGCCCGCGTAGGGCTTGAAAAGCCGGTTGAAAATTTCCTGCGGCCGGTGCGCGGCCGGGATGGGCCGCCCTGGGCCGCGATGCGAGAGTGTCTTGCTCATGCCGTAGCTGCCCGTGCCGCCCTCGGTGCCGAGCACAAGCGAGGCAAAGCGCGTGTGATGGCCAAGCGCATTCGCGGCGACCTGGTCCACGGAGATGCTGTTCGTGCGCTGCGTCTCCGTCATGTCCGCGCCCGTGGCGAAGACATCGCCGCTGCTGTGCCCGCCCATTTTCCAGCCGCCCTTGTGGTCGAGGCCGCGGAGATACGTGACGTAGTCTTTCAGCGGCTCGAAGGGCGCGGAGGATTTGTTGAACGTGAGCGGCCCTTCGTTCGCGCACGGCCACCAACTCCACTCGTGATGCGGCTTGCCCGCCAGCGGGATGCCGCCCGGCGCTTCGGGCATGAACGCGCCATAGGCGAAATAGCTCACGAGCATGCGCTTCGGCAGCGCGCGCTTCGGGCCGGCGGCGGCCCAGCTCATGCCGTTGAGAAAAGGCAGCGCCAGCGCGACGCCGCCACCTTTGAGAAGTTCGCGCCGGCTGAGGTGCCATGATTTCGATTTCATCGTGTTGGGCTGGCGGTCGGATTTTTTGAGGGGCTTGTCGCGGTAAAAAGTTCGCTCTGACAAATCGCGACAATCATGTCGCGCATTCCGAGCTTCTTCGCCTTCGCATCCGCCAGCAACGCCTCAATGGCGAAACGGTCACGCACGGTCAACTCGCGTCCGAGACCGTAGGTCGCAAGTCGGCGGATAACGTTCTTCGCCACGTCATCGGCGCGCTCGCGCAGGATGAAATCCTTGAGCTGCCGCAGTCCGTCCACCTTCGGGCCTTTCGGCAGCACGGCGTCGGCCGCGACTTTCACGGTGTTGACCGTCTGGAGATACGCGCGGTAGCCAGCGAGGGACTTGTCCTGCTGCGGCTCGAATGGCCGCACGCGCGTGCCGTCGCGCGGCACCAGCGGCTGGAACTGGCCAATCGCATTGTAGTGCTCGAAGGGTACGCCCCACGGGTCGAGCCGAGTGTGGCAGTGGTTGCACGCCTCGACCTGTCGATGCTTCACCAGCAGGTCTTTGATTGAGAGCGCCTTCTCCGCCGATGCGCCAGCCGAGTCGCTCAGCGCGGGCACCTCCGCCGGCGGCGCGGGGACATTCTCGCCGAGAATCGCCTCGCGCAGCCACACTGCGCGATAGATGGGATGCGGCGCGGTGCCGGTGCCATTTCCAATCAGCACCGAGCCGTGCGTGAGCAATCCGCCGAGCTGATGCTCCGGCTTCAACGACACGGCGCGCAACTCGTCGCCCTGCACGCCTGCCACGCCGTAGTGCGCCGCGAGCCGCTGATTCAGCATCGCAAAATCGGAGTCCACGACATTCAGCACGCTCGCGTTTCGCCGAATTAATTCGCCGACGAATGCGACCGTCTCATCGAGCATGTAGTCGCGCACCGTCGGGCGATAAGGCTCCTCGGTGCCCGCGCGCTCGCCGAGCGGCACGTAGTAAAGGAAGCGCGGGAACAGCTCGCGGTTGATGGGCACCGTCTTCATCTTCGCGAGGCTCAGCCATTGCATCGTGAAGTTCGCCACGAAGTCGGCCGACCGCGGGTCCGCGAGCAGCCGCAGCACTTGCTGCTCGATGATGCGCGCGTCCGACAATTTCCTCCCGGCTGCGAGCCGCAGCAGTTCCGCGTCAGGCATCGAGCCCCACAGGAAATACGAAAGCCGCGAAGCCAGTTCGAACTGCGGCGTCACCACCACACCGTCCGCAACCGTGTGATAGAGGAACTGCGGCGAAATCAACACCAACGCCAGCGTCTCGCGCACCGCCTGCTCGAAGCTCTCGCACGTCGGGCGCACGAGTTCGTGAATCGCAACGAAGCGCGCGATCTCCTCCGCCGTCGCCGAACGCCGAAACGCCCGCGCGAGAAACCGCTCCAGCACCTGCCGCACATACGCCGTCGGGTCGGCGGCGCGCAGCGGGGACTCGAAAAGGACGCGCCGATGCG